>JAEUSW010000152.1 GCA_016788285.1 Flavobacteriales bacterium | reverse complement strand
CGGATGATCTGGATGTTCACGGCCACGGCCGTCTTGCTGTTGAGCACACTGCTGAGCATAAGCACACCATGCTCGGTGAACACCAAGGGCCGCTTGCGCAGGCCCATGACCTCCCGATTGGATGTCGCAAACTGCGACTTCCAATCAGCGAGCTCCTCACTGGTCATCTCGAACATGAAGTCCTCAGGGAACCGGTCGATGTTCCTACGGACCTGTTCGTTCAGCCTCCGTGTCTCGACACCATAGAGCTCTGCCAGGTCGCGATCGAGCATCACCTTCTGACCGCGGATGACATGGATGCGCCTGATCACGGCTTCATCCGGAATGGTGACGCTTCGCTTCTTCATCGCAGCCGAAACGTAGCCGACGAAATTGGATGTCGCAAATTGAGACATCCATTGGGTCGCCTTCGACAGCGACGATGCCTTGGCCTGCCGCCGGACCGAAGCCGGAGTACCTGGAGCACCACCGGAACACAGTGTTCGACCGGGGGGATCGGCCGTGCGTCCGCGCCCTTCGGCGCCGCTCAGGACATGCGTGAGGGACATGAGCGGAAAGCCCGGAGCCGGACGAGGCACGAGACCGGCGAGGACTTGAAGCGTTGGCCCGACCCCGCCTTCGCCCTCCCTGCGGTCGGGCTTCGGCGGACGCGGCCCAACATCAGCGTAATGAGGAGCCACGGAGCGGACGCAGCGAGGCGGGGGCACGCCCAAAAAGAACCAACCCTTGACCCGCCGCCGCCCCTACTTCACCGCCGTGATCAGGATGGCGCAACCCGGTATCCGCCCGTTGGGATGGTTCGCAGCCATGTCCGCCAGCACATCGGCCTTCACCTTTTCCACGGTAGCGGCATCGGCCTTGCTCAGGGCGGCCACGAAGGGCGCGGCCACCTCGGTGAGCATGTCCCAATATTCCTGCGGGCCGCTCACGGGCAGCGTGTTGGGCACCTCGCGCTCCTGCACCTCGCGCAGCCCGGCCTTGCGGAAGATGTCGGCCATGAGGCCGGGCTGGGCACAGCGGAACATGCCCGGCGCGCCGGGCTCGGGCGGCGGCACGGCGATGTGCTTGCTGATGTTGCGCTGCATGCAGGTGATCCAGAAGTTCTGTTCCGGTCCGGCCCATACGACGACCGCGATGCGGCCGCCGGGCTTGAGCACGCGGGCCATCTCGTTGGCGGCCTGCTGCATGTCCGGGAAGAACATGAAGCCATGGCGGCAGCTGATCTCGTCGAAGGTGTTGTCGGCGAAGGGCAGGGCGTTCGCATCGGCCTCGCGGAACTCCACGTTGGTGATGCCTGCGGCCGCGGCCTTCTCCCGGGCCACTTCGAGCATGTGCTCCGCCAGGTCGGTGATCACCACCTTGCCGCCGTGCAGGTGCGTGGCGATGCTGAGCCCCGGCTCGCCGGTGCCCGCTGCAATGTCCAGTACAAGGGAGGTGCCTGTGGCCCCGAGATGGTCCATGATCGCCTCCCCATGCGGGCGCAGCATGTCCATGGTGAGCTTGTCCCACTTTTTCCAGCCCGCGCTGAACTTGTTCCAGGAGGCCCGTTGCGCAGTGCTGATGTCGGTCGCGATGGTTTCCATGGTGGTGGGGGTTGGAACCGAAAGTTAGGCCCGCGTGGAGCGGATCGTTCCTCCCCAGTTGTGGTGAAAGGGGATGTGCCCCGGGGCGACCCGCGGCCCGCTTGCGTGAACCGCTCCGCGATGCGCCTTGCGCTTCGTCCTCCGGCTGCCACTGGGCCGGATCGCCTGCCCCCGGCCAGGCAGGCAACGGGATGCCCTTGTCGCGATGGACGCACCGCGAGTGGATCACTGCTGCAACATCAGCGCGGATGAGGCGCGGCTGGCACAGCGCGCAGCAGAGCAGCGCAGAAGGGAGGGTGGGGGAGTGCTGCCAGCCTCCCGGAAGTAACCCCGACCCCTACTTTCACAGGCCTCATCCCCTCCACCGCATGGACACCTTCCGCTGGATCTCCGTTGTGCTCTCCATGATCCTGGGCCTGGGTCTGGCGCGTGTGCTCAATGCCTCGGCGCTCGCCTTCCGCCTGCGGCATACCGCGCGGTTGGATAGGATCCCACTGGCGTGGGCGGGCTGCGTGTTCCTGTGGCAGCTGCAGTTCTGGTGGGGCATCCTGGAGCTGCAGGCGATGGTGACGCAGCTGACGCTGGGCACCTTCCTTGCCCTGGTGCTCTTCCCCTTGATGCTGTACACCGCGGCCGCGCTGATCCTGCCCATGGACCGGCGCTTCGCGGAGGAGCCCATGGCCGACCTGTTCCAGCGCGACGGGCGCTGGGCCCTGGTGGTGCTCGCGGCCATGCACCTCCTGGCCATCGCGGTGGACTCCGCCTTCTGGGGCGTGTCCCCCTTCGCGCCGCAGAGCCTGTGCCTAGCGGTGCTGGCGGCGCTGGCCATCCTCTGCAGCGCCAGCCGGAGCCGCCGGGTGCGGGTCCGGGCCACGGTGGCGTACAGCGTGCTCGCCCTGGTGGCCGCGTGTTGGCTGTCGCCTGCGGTGTACTGAAGCGTTCACCTGCGGCATCGTGGTGAAGCGTCCCGGCCCGTCCGTGGACTTTCCTTGCGGCACCCCCGCCTGCTCCCCACCAAGCCGTCCCTCGCGCATCCACGCATCGCTGCCACGCTATTGATCATGGCGCTTGGTGCGGGCGGAGCTGCCCACGCGCAGTTGTCGTACAACACCAACATCCTGCCACTGGGCGACAAGGAGGCGCTTCCGGGCAACACGGGCACGGGCTGCGGATATCATCGCCATTGAGGGGTAGCATCGGAGGAATAAGCACATGAGGAACGAACTCTGATCGGGATCGACCCAATGGGTCCAATGCCAACTACCACATCATGGGTTGTCCAGAATTGCCGCAAGGTCCTTTGGCAGATCGAAGGTCTTCATTGGAGGCACATCCGCCCCGCCAGGGTTACCGATCGGTACGGTGCCTATGAAGCTCTTTACACCCCCAAAGATCAGACGTGGTAGTTGCCCGATGATCTCGCGCGTGTTCTTGGTGCGGATCCCGAACCTCAGCATGCGCCAGTGCACCGCATTATGCTCCATGGGCCATCGCTGGCCGAGGATGTGGGCGCGTTCCAAGTGGTGCCATTCTCGAGCGATATCGCCTTTGGCGCGGGCCGCTTCACTCGCGGCCAGTTCGGTGCGGTAATACGGTCGCACAGCGGAAGGCATTGTCCAGTGGAGCTTCATGGTACGCAAGATCGCACCTGGCCGTTCATCGCACCCGCGTCGCGTTCAGTATTGCCAGCAGTGCCACGCCCACGTCGGCAAAGACCGCCTCCCAGAGCGTGGCCGATCCACCTGCGCCAAGGATCAGCACGATGGCCTTCACCCCGAAGGCGAGCGCGATGTTCTGGGTGACCACGCGCTTGGTAGCCTTGCCGATCCGCATGGCTTCGGCGATGCGAGAGGGCTGATCGTTCTGGATCACCACGTCGGCGGTCTCGATGGCCGCATCGCTGCCCAAACCGCCCATGGCGATACCCACGTCGCTGAGGGCGAGCACCGGCGCGTCGTTGATGCCGTCGCCCACGAAGGCCACCACGGCGGAGGGATCTTGCTTCACCTCTTTCATCTTGGTCACCTTGCCTTCCGGCAGCAGATCGCCGAAGGCTTTGTTGATGCCGAGGGTAGCCGCCACGCGCTGCGTGATGCCCGACTTGTCGCCGCTGAGCATCACGATGTCGCGCACACCCAGCGCGCGCAGGTCGGTCACCGCTTGTTGCGCATCGGCCTTGATCTTATCGGCCACGGTGAGGTAGCCCGCGTACGCGCCGCCGATCGCGCAAACCACGATGGTGTCGAGAACGGCATCCACTTCAGGGGGATATGCCACGTTGAACTTGCTCAAGAGCCTGGCGTTGCCCACCAGCACTTCTTTGGCTTGCACGGTGCCGCGCATGCCGTGGCCGCTGATCTCTTCCACGTTCGTCGCCTCGCCCACGGCAGCCCCATCGCTGTGTTGCAGCACTGCTTTGGCGATGGGGTGCGTGCTGTGCGCTTCCATCGCCTTCACGGTGCCGAGGAACTGTTGCGCATCCACGCCGCTGGCTGGCTTCACTTCCTGCACAGCGAAGACGCCTTCGGTCATAGTACCGGTCTTGTCCATCACCACGGTGTTCACTTTCGTGAGCACGTCGAGGTAATTGCCGCCCTTCAGCAGGATCCCTTTGCGACTGGCTGCGCCGATGCCACCGAAGTAGCCGAGCGGAATGCTGATCACCAGTGCGCACGGGCATGAGATCACCAGGAAGATGAGAGCGCGATAGAGCCAGTCGTTGAAGACATACGGATAGACGATCACCATGGGCACGAGAACGATGCCCACGGCCAGCGCCACCACGATAGGCGTGTAGATGCGCGCGAAACGGCGGATGAAGAGTTCCGTCGGGGCCTTGCTCTTCGTCGCGTTCTGCACTAGGTCGAGGATGCGCGCGAGGCTGCTTTCACCAAATGGCTTGGTCACTTGCATGTCCACCACCTTGTCCGTGGCGATCATGCCGGCGAGCACCGCAGCATCCTTCTCGATGGAGCGCGGCACGCTTTCACCGGTAAGCGCGGCGGTGTCGAAGGACGCCTTATCGCTCAACAGCTTTCCATCCAACGGCACGCGATCGCCCACGCGGATGCGGAGGATGTCACCGACTTTCACCTCGGCGGCGGGCGTTTCCACCGCGACACCATCGCGCATCACGTCCGCGTTATCGGGCCTCACATCCAGCAGCGCCTGGATGTTGCGCTTGGCGCGGTCCACGGCGGCGTTCTGGAACAGCTCGCCTACGGCGTAGAAAAGCATCACGGCCACGCCCTCGGGGTACTCTCCGATGTAGAACGCGCCGATTGTGGCTACACTCATCAGGAAGAACTCGCTGAACAGATCGCCCTTGCCGATGGCGCCGACCGCGCTCACCAGCACCGGCCAGCCCACGGGCAGGTACGCTGCCAGGTACCAAACGAGCCGCCACCACGGCTGCTGCCAAAATTGCGGCGCTAGCTGGTCGATGGCGATGCCGCCAAGGAGCAGCACGAAGGCGGTGATGGCGGGCAGGTAAGCGCGCCACTCGGGCGTGGCGGCTGCGTCCTTCTTGTGGTCGGTGGAGTGGTCGTGGTCGGTGCTCATGGTACGCTACTCAATGCGTATGTCCATCCTCATGGCTGTGCCCCGCCGTGGTATCGTGCGCGGCCTCCTCGTGCGCGTGGCCATCGTCGTGACTGTGGCCCTCATGCTCGTCGTGGCCTTCGGCGGCGTGCTCGTGGCCGTCGCCTTCGGTGTGGGTGCCTTCCTTGGCGCTATCGGTAGCATTCTCAGCAGGCGTACCGCAGGCGAAGAGGAATGCGGCGGCGAAGAGGGGAATAAGCGTGCGTTTCATGTTGCTTGAGTGTTGGGTTGAAGAGATCAGTCGTTGTTGGTTGTGCTGTCCTTGATGCGTTGTTTCCAGCGCACGTACCAAATTCGGTGATGCAGGCTGATGAGGAAATACACCAGCAGTGCGCCAGCGGCGGCGATCACGAACATGTTGAGGCCCACCGCTACACCGATGGCAGCGGTACACCAGATAGTGGCCGCCGTGGTAAGGCCCTTGGAGTAGCCGCTGTTCGCATCCTTGTACACGATGCCTGCGCCCAGGAAGCCGATGCCCATGACCACATTCGCAACTATGCGCGAGGTGGCGGCCACATCCTCCAGGTGCCCACCAATGCTGGTGAAGAGCGCTGCGCCCACGCATACGCTGGCGTATGTGCGCAGACCGGCATCGCGGCTATGGCGCTCGCGATCATAGCCCACTAGCGCACCAAGCACGGCCGCTACCAAAAGCTTGCTGGCAATGAGCAGTTCCTCGCGGATATCGATCGGATGGATCTCCATGGCTCAGTGTCCGTGGCCGTCGTCGGCGTTGTGCTGTTGCACGGGTGGCACGCTCATACGCGGGCCGCTACTCATCTCCGCGCTAGCGAACCCGCTACCGGTCTTGAAGCTGGGCACCACCGTGAAGGCGTTGGGGTTGGTAAGCACCACGCGAAAGCCACCGTCCTTCATCGGCTCGAAAGCGGGATTCGCCGTGCTCTTGTCGGCGAAGCGTAGGTAAGCAACACCGCCCCATGTGGGAACGGCGTTTCCCAGCGTGTCCAGCAGGTAGAAGCGTACCTCATCGCCGCTCAGCACCATTTCGATACAATGCGATTCTGAGCGCACGAGCTGCCCGCCGTGCGGCGCTTTGAAGACGGGTTGCTGGGCGTGGAGCGCGAAGCATGTGGCAAGCGCGAACAGGAATGAAGTCGTTCTCATGGTCGGTTCGTTCTCAGTGCTGATGCCCACTGCTCGTATTCATCATGGCGATCAGGTAGTACGCGCCGCTCACGGCCACTTCGGCGTTGGCTGGTACTTCGTGTAAGAAGGTCACGGCGGTGTAGGCGCCGTCGGTGCTGCCGCGCTTCACCTCGTAGCGTTGGAAGGTCATGCTGCCGGGCGCGGCGTCGTGATCGTGGCCCTCGGCTTCCACATGCTCGCCCTCCTTCACCTTGCCGTGATCGTGGCCATCGCCCTCTTTGTGCTCGCCTTCGGCTTCTTCACCGTGATCGTGCCCGTGGTCCTCGCCCTTGGCATGCGCCGCAGCGTTCTCCGCCGCGTGGTCGTGCGCTTCACCTGCGGCGTGCTTGTGCTCGGGTTCTTCCTTGTGCGCGGCTTCGCCTTCATGCGCGTGGCCGTGTTCCTCTTCACCCTCGGTTCGGATGAAGACGTAGTCCTTGCCGTCGTGGTTCACGATGGCCTCGGTGAGGACGGCCGTGGTGGTGGCGTTGCCTACGTCGATGCGCGCGGTTACGCCCATGCCGTCGATCAGGCCCTCCTTGTCGCCGGTGATCTCGGCATGCACGGGGATCGTTTTCGTTTCGCTCTCGAAGGCGCTGCCGATGGCGAAGATCACGGCCGTGTAGTTCTTGCCGGGCAAATTGGTGAGGCCGAGGTCGATCTTCTGGCCCACCTTCACCTTGCTGATGTCCTGCTCGTAGAGGAAGAGGTCCACGTGCAGTTTGCTGTTGTTCACTACGCGGAACATGGTGGCGTCGCCGCTCACCTTGCTGCCCACGTTCACGGCGATGTGCGCCACCGTGCCGTCGATGGGGCTGACGATGCTGCCCGAGCGGATCGCATCGGCGGTGAGTTTCTCCGGGTCGATGTTGATCAGGCGCAGCAACTCGGCATTGGCGTTCACGCTCGCGCGTAGCGAAGCATGTTCGGCCGTGGCCTGTTGTAGGGTCTTCTGCGCGCTCACATTGGCGGCGGCCAGTTCGGTCTGGCGGTCCAGGTCGGCCTTGGCATAGACCAGTCGCGCCTTGGCATCCAGGTAGTCGCGTTGCAGGTCGATGATGGCCTGGTCGCTGATGGTGGCCAGTGCCTGGCCTTTCTTCACATGGTCGCCTTCCAGCACCAGCACTTCGCGCACGGTACCGCCCAAAGCAGCGGTGACATCGGCCACGTTCTGCGGCGGCACTTTCAGGAAGCCGGTCGCTTTCAGCGCGGTGGTGAGGTCCTTCATTTCCACCTTGCCGAGTTGGCCTTCGATGGCGGTGAACTGTTGCGGCGAAACGGTAACGGTGCTGCCACCGCCGTGGCCTTCTTCTTCACCGTGGCCACCGTGGCCTTCTTCTTCGCCGGAAGCCGCGCTGCCGCCACAGGAGGCGAGGGCACCGGTGAGCAGGAGCAGGATGAGGAATTGCGGGAGGCGCGAGAGCGCGCTGGTGATCGGTTGCGTTTTCATTTCTATTCGGTCTTACAGGCCGTTGAGGGCACGGAGGTGGAGGACGGTGATCGCGAGCTCGTAAC
Organism: Flavobacteriales bacterium; assembly: GCA_016788285.1. Lineage (GTDB taxonomy): Bacteria > Bacteroidota > Bacteroidia > Flavobacteriales_F > PHOS-HE28 > PHOS-HE28. Next base: position 11,238 of record JAEUSW010000152.1, on the reverse strand, counting down.
GCACGCGCAGGTGCTCGGCGTTGAGTTGGAAGGCCTGCTCGATGCCTTGGGTGAATTGGAAGTAGTCGGCTTCGCCTGCGGTGTAAGCACGCTGCGCATCGTCGCGCAGGGTGCTGGCCAGCGCCGCGCCGGTGTTTTCGTAGTAAGCGAGGCTTTCGCGCAGCTGCGCCAGTTGCGCTTGCGTGCTGGCGCGTTCGCTGGTGCGCTGGCGGCGTGCGGCTTCCAGTTCCTGCGCGGCGATCTCGCTGCGCAAGCGTGCGGCCGTGGTGCGCCCGCCTTGTCCGCTGCCGGGCAAGGGAATGCTCGCGCCGATCAGGTAACCGCTGAAGGGCGCCTTACCATCGAAGGTCTGGTAGAAACCACCGACTTGCATCGTTGGTGCCCACTGGCTGCGCTGCAACTTCCATTCGGCCTCGGCCACTTGTGCGCGTTGCTCCATGCTGAGCAGCAGCGGATCGTTGCCTCCGCCGGGATCCGGTGCGCGCGCGGTGTTCAGCAGTTCATTGGTGATGGGCGATGCGCCGCTGAGGGCACCGGTCCAGCGTTCCACTTCGGCCTGGTAGGCTTGCAGATCGGCCTGGGCCTGGCGCAAGCGCACCTTCACTTGTTCGGCGCGGCTTTGTGCGCTGGTCTTCTCCAGCCTACCGGTCTCGCCGAGCTCGAAGCGCTTCGCTGCGAAGGCCGCCATCGACGCGTACGCGCTATCGAGCCCTTGCAATATGCGCACCTGTTCAAGCCCCATGGCCCATTGCAGGTAGGCGCCGCCCGCGCTCTCCTTCACGTAGGCCGAGGTGTTCAGCTTCTCGCTCTCGGCCAGCCGCAGGCTTTCCTTCAGGTAGTCGATCCGGCGGATCGTGGTGTTGGGGAAGTTGAAGCCCGTGGTGGCCTGCAGGTTGATGTCCGAGCGGTAAGGCCCTTGGATCTGGCCTTGCATGAACTGCGCGTTCAGCGGTTGCAGGTTGAAGGCCGTCTTGCGCATGGCCTCCTGTTCCTGCACGCCGAGTTCGGCAGCGGTCATGCTGGGGTGCGTGCGCAAGGCGCGGGCGATCACCGTATCCATGGGCACGGTGTTCTGCGCGCTGGCACTTCCGCCAACGAACAAGAGCAACAACGTGGCGACAGCGAGCGGTGCCTTCGGCATGTTGCCGCCGTCATCATCCTTGCGCTTCTTACCGGCGCCCATGAAGAGCAGGTAGAGCACGGGCAGCACCATGAGGGTGAGGGCCGTGGCGGTGATCAATCCGCCGATCACCACGGTGGCCAGCGGACGTTGCACTTCGGCGCCCGCGTTGCCGCTGAGGGCCATGGGCAGGAAACCGAGTGAGGCCACGGCGGCGGTCATCAGCACGGGGCGCAGGCGGATGCGCGTTCCTTGCAGCACACGCTGCTTCAGATCGCTCACGCCTTCCTTCTCCAATTGGTCGAAGGTGCCGATGAGCACGATGCCGTTGAGCACCGCCACGCCGAAGAGCGCGATGAAGCCCACGCCCGCGCTGATGCTGAAGGGCATGTCGCGCGCCATGAGGGCGAGCACCCCGCCGATGGCGCTCATGGGGATCGCGGTGTAGATGAGCAGTGCGCGTTTCACGCTGTTGAAGGTGAAGAAGAGCAGCATGAAGATGAGCAGCAGCGCGATGGGCACGGCCACCATCAGGCGTTTGCTCGCCGCTTGCAGGTTCTCGAAGGTGCCGCCGAAGGTGTAGTAGTATGCAGCAGGCATACGCACTTCGGAGTCGATGCGGCCTTTCAATTCTTCCACGAAGCTCTCCACATCGCGGCCGCGGATGTTCACGCCCACGGCGATGCGGCGCTTGGCATCCTCGCGGCTGATCTGCGCCGGGCCGGGCACCAGGGCCACGTCGGCCACTTGCTGCAAGCGGATCTGGCCGCCGCCGGGCAGGGCCACGAAGAGCGATCGCACGTCATCGATGCTCTGCCGTTGCTGCTGCGCCAGGCGGACGACCAGGTCGAAGCGGCGCTCGTTCTCATAGATCGCGCCGGTGGCCTCGCCCGCGAAGGCTGTGCGCACCGTGCGGTTCAGCTCGCGGATGTTGAGGCCGTACTGCGCCACGCGCGCGCGGTCATAGGTGACGGTGATCTGCGGAAGTCCCACCACCTTTTCCACCTGTGGTTCGCCCGCACCTTGCACTTCGCCCACGATGCCCGCGACCTTGGCGGCGATCACCGCGAGCGTATCCATGTTCTCGCCGTAGATCTTCACGGCCACGTCCTGCCGTATGCCGGTCATCAATTCATTGAAGCGCATCTGGATCGGTTGCGTGGCCTCGTAGAACACGCCGGGCACCTGCTTCAGTGCCTGCAGCATGGTGTCCTGCAAGCTCTCGCGGTCGTGCGCGGTGGTCCATTCGTCCTTGTCCTTCAGGATGATCATCAGATCGGTGGCTTCGGGCGGCATGGGGTCGGTGGGGATCTCGGCACTTCCGGTGCGGCCCACCACCTGTTCCACTTCGGGGAACTGGAGCAGGATCTTCTCCACCTTGGCGTTGTTGGCGATGCTCTGGCTGAGCGAAGCGCCCTGCGGCAGGATGCTATGGAAAGCGAAGTCGCCCTCTTCCAACGTGGGAATGAACTCGCCGCCCATGCGCCCGAAGAGGAAGATGGAACCGATGAAGAGCGCCACGGCCACACCCACGGTCTTCAAGCGGTTGCGCAAGGCATAACCGATGATGGGATCGTACCATTTCTGGAAGCGGTCCATCATCTTGTCGCTGAAGTTGCGCTTGTGCGCGGTGTTGCGCGGCAGGAAGAGCGCGCTCATCATGGGCACGTAGGTGAGCGAGAGCAGCAGCGCGCCGAGGATGGCGAAGCTGACGGTGATGGCCATGGGCCGGAACATCTTGCCCTCGATGCCCACCAGGGTGAGGATGGGGATGTACACGATAAGGATGATGATCTCGCCGAACGAAGCGCTGCTCCGGATCCTGCTGGCGCTCACGAACACTTCGCGGTCCATTTCCTCGCGCGAGAGCAGGCGCCCTTTGAAGCGTGAATGCAAATGGTGCAGTGTCGCTTCCACGATGATCACCGCGCCGTCCACGATGAGGCCGAAGTCGATGGCACCGAGCGACATCAGGTTGCCGCTCACGCCGAAGGCGTTCATGAGGATGATGGCGAAGAGCATGCACAGGGGGATCACCGAAGCCACGATGAGGCCCGCGCGCCAGTTGCCCAGGAAGAGCACCAGTACGAAGATCACGATCAGCGCGCCCTCGATCAAGTTGGTCTTCACCGTGCCGATGGCGCGTTTCACCAGGTCGCTGCGTACCAGGTAGGGTTCGATCACGAGCCCTTCGGGCAAGGCTTTCTGCACGTTGGGGATGCGCGCTTCGATGTCCTCCACCACTTGGGCGCTGTTCGCGCCCTTCAGCATCATCACCGCGCCGCCCACCACCTCGCCTTCGGCATTGCGGGTAAGCGATCCGTAGCGCGGAGCCGCGCCGTAACCCACTTCGGCCACATCGCCCACGAGCAGGGGCACGCCGCCTTCGGGTGTCTTGATCACCACCTTTCGGATATCGTCCAACGATCGCAAGAGGCCCTCGCCGCGGATGCTGTAGCTGGTGGGCCGCTTCTCGATGTAAGCGCCGCCGGTGTTCTCGTTGTTGCTCTCCAGGGCGGTGAGCAGATCACCGATGGAAACACCCATGCTCTGCAGGCGCTTCGGGTCGGCGCTCACCTCGTACTGCCGCACTTCGCCGCCGTAGCTGTTCACCTCGGCAACGCCGGGCGTGCCCAACAGTTGCCGCACCACGATCCATTCCTGTATGGTGCGCAGCTCGCTGGGGGTGAACTTTCCCTCGTACCCTTCCTTGGGGTGCAGCACGTACTGGTACACCTCGCCCAGGCCGGTGCTCACCGGGGCCATGGTGGGTTTGCCCACGCCGGGCGGGATCAGGTCGGCCGCTTCGCCCAGGCGCTGGTCCACCAGCGTACGTGCGAAGTACACGTCCACGTCCTCCTCGAACACGATGGTGACCAGGCTGAGCCCGAAGCGGCTGATGGAGCGGATCTCCACCAGGTCGGGCAAACTGGCCATGGCGCGCTCGATGGGCGCCGATACGAATTGCTCCACCTCCTGCGCGGCCAGCGTAGGGGTGGTGGTGATCACCTGCACTTGGTTGTTGGTGATGTCAGGCACGGCGTCAATAGGCAGTTGCGAAAGCGAATACGCGCCGTAGAGCACCAGCACGAGCGTGAACAGCCCGATGATGGCCTTGTTGTGGATGGAGAACTTGATGACCTTGTCGATCATGGGAAAGGCGTGAAGTGGAAAGGAAGAGAGGAAGGAAAGAGGATGAACGCTGTGCCTTTAGCAGGCAGGCCGCGCGATGGCGACAGACCGTCCGTCTTTAGGCGGATGGTGCGTTCACAGGTCCACCTTGCGGCGGACAACTAAGCCTTTGGAGGGTTCCACTTGGAACCGGAGAAGGCGGCCAGCGCGCCTTCGTCGACCGGGATCGCCACAGGGCGTTCGATCACGGAGACATGGATCTCTGCTACGTGCGGCTCCATCACCAAACCCACGAACCCGAAGGCTGTGCAGGTGCCGTGCTCATCGCAACCGAAGGGGCTGTGGTCGCCGTGCTCGTCGTGGTGGTGGCCCAGGTCCTCATCGTTGTGGCCGAGGTCGGTGTGGTGCTCCACCCAATGCACGATGGTGGTCGGCACATGCGCCCACTCGTGCAGGTCCAATACGCCGAAGGCGTAGAAGTACAACGTTAGTGCGAAGAGCGATCGACGCATAAGGCAAAAGTAGGTGTTAAACCCGTTGTGTAACGGGTATAGAACGTGAGCGGGCGAAGGCCACCCCGAAGCGCCACCGGCCCGAAGTGCGGGGGTGCGAGGAGTTCACATGAGTGCCCGACCCTGAGGCTTTGCGAGGGGTGGCGCCCAAGCACGAGTCCCTCCAGCCTTCCCTACGCCACCGGCCGTTGGAAGCGCGGCAGCAGCTGCTGGAGGAAGGCCTGCCGGGTGGCGCCGGCGTAGCGCTTGAAGTCGCGGATGAGGGTGGGCCTGGTCGCTGTAACCGAGCAGGGTGGCCAGGCCGATGCGGTCCACGGTGCTGGCGGCGCGCGACCGGTCGTAGGCCTCGCGGAAGCGCATGATCTTGTAAGAGGCCTTGGGCGTGAGGCCGAGGCGGGCATTGACGAGGCGCTGCATCTGGCGGTCGCCCACGAAGAGCACGTCGTTCACCGCGGCCTTGTCCCACGTGTGCCCCTGGGCGCGCATGCGGTGCAGGGCCTGCACGAAGCGGTCGTCCACCGCGGGCAGCTGCGCCAACTGCGCGAGCAGCAGGCGCTCGAAGCGCTGCACGGCCTCCAGCGGACCGGCGCTGCGGAGGATGTGCTCCACGGCGGCACGCTCGCGCGCATCGAAGAGCGGCCAGGCATCGGCGTAGGAGTCGCAGATGCCGTCCAGCGGCAGGCGGAAGAGGCGCAGCATGCCCTCGGGCGTGAGGCGCGCGCCGATCATGGAGCTGGCGCCGTTCATGGTCCACACCAGGGGCTGCAGGGCGATGCCGGTGAAGTAGACGCGCGGGAAGGTGGTCCACTCGCCGTGCAACAGGCCGGCGCTGTGCGGGCCGCGCAGGTGCATCATGAGCTCGGACATGCCCAGCGGGATGCAGCACTGCTCGGGCGTGACGTCGCGCACGGTGCCGCCGGTGGTGAAGCCAGTAGCGGTCCACGAAGGGGGCGAGGGCCGGCGACGGCGCATGCTCGCGGTAGTCGATCTCCATGGTCTGGTGAAGTTAGCGTGTCAGAGTTCGTTGGGCGGCACGGGCGCGGGCACCACGTTCTCCACAGGCGCGGTGCTCATCAGGTAGGCGTAGATGGCGCTGATGTCGGCATCGGGCATGCGGGCGAAGTTGGGCCAGGGCATGGGCGGCAGCAGCGGGCGCGAACCTTCGAGGCCTTTCCACTTGCCCTCGCGCATGGCGCGCGCGAACTGCTCCTCGCTCCACGCGCCGATGCCGGTGGCGTCGCTGGTGATGTTGGCCGCGTAGCTGATGCCCCAGGGCCCCACGGCGGCGGTGTTGCCCATGGCGAAGAGCGCCCAGTCCTTGAGCACCGCCTTGGGCACGGCGGGTAGCACCTGGCCGGCGGGGTGGCCGCTGAGCAGCCGCTCGGGATCGGGATAGGGTCCGTTGGACCCCATCAGCTTCGGCGAGTGGCAGTCATTGCAGCCCATGATCTCCACGAGGTAGCGGCCGCGCTCCTGGCGGGCCTCCAGGGTCTCCTCCTGCACGGTGGGCAGCGAGGCGGGCGTGGCAGGTGTCGGTTCCGGGGTGTGCACCGGCGCGTTGCAGGCGGCAAGCAGCGCCGCGAGGACGGGGATGAAGGGAATGCGCATGGTGTGCGGGGGTTATTGGATGCCCTGGAGGAAGAAGGCGTTGGCGGTGGCGCTGCGGTGGCGGAGCTGCTTGAGGTCGGCGTACTCGGGCGAGCCGTACCAGCGCTGCGCCTGTTCCATGCTGGGGAACTCGATGACAACGGGGAAGGTGGGGCGCGCCTCGCCTTCCACCACCTGGAGCGGACCGCCGATGGCCACGTAGCGGCCGCCGTATTGGTCCACGGTGGCCATCACGCGTTCGCGGTACTGTTGCATGCCCTGTTCATCGGTGATGGACAGGATGTCGAAGAATCCGTAGGTCTTCATGGGGTGTGTGTTTGATGGTGCAAAACTGCCGGGTGAAGGAGGGGGCTTCATTGAACGAATGCGACATCGTGCGGTGGGTGGTGTTCGGAGAGGTGATCGAACCGATGCGCTGCTGCGGTGTACTTTTATAGGATGCGTGTTCTTGTGCTTGTGCTGTTATGGCTTCCTCTGATATCGACCGCCCAGCCCGGCGCACCGTCCTTATCCTTCGTGCTGGTGGAGAACGCGCGCGGCCGGCCGATGCGCGGCCCCATCGCCGAGGACGGCATGATGGTGGAACTGTTGAACGCGCAGGGCAAGCGCCCCTGGATGGTGCAACAGCTGTTCACGGTGTCCGCAGCGTATCCCTACGGTCCGGAGAAGCCGGGCGACCGCGTGCAGTGGACGATGGCCGGCACGCCGATGCAGTTGGGTGGCCGCCGCTACCTGCGCTTCGAGCTGAGCGACTGCTATTGTGTGGACCAGCAGGTGGTGGTGCAGCGGGATGGGCAGGTGATGCGCATCCGGGTGCCGAACGATCCGCGCGAGCGGCAGCCTCTGGTGGAGGCGGTACAGCGCCGCTCGGGCGACCATGTGTCGCCGGAGGTGTTCCGCTTCCGGCCGGGCACCTTCACCTTCGCGGAGCTGGCGGCGGAGCCGGTCTTTGATGCGTTGGAGGGGCGGTTGGCGAAACGGTTGGAGCAGCAGCGTGAAGCCCAGTACAACGCCGAGCAACGTGCGCTCGCGTCCGCCACGAAGCAGGCGGAGCGGAACCGCCGGAAGGCACCGCCGCTTGTGCTGGTAACGCCCCCATCCATTCCGCGCCCCGTGCATCCGGCGGAGCTGCATGTGGTGATGGTACCGGGAATTGACAGCCTCACCGTCGCGCGTGTGAACGCCGATACCGTGTGGCTGCGCATCACCGGGCGCGTGATGCTCGATGGCGGCTGCGCGAGCAACCGGCCCTTGTTCGGCATCGAGCTCTGGACGGACAGCGGCTGGGTGGAGCGGCTACCGCTGCAACACGCCCAGATGGACTGCGGCATGCCCTGGGCCGACTGGCGGGACCACGAGGTGATGCTGCCGCCGCTGCGGTGGTGGACGGGCGCGAACCAACCGGCGGCCACCCGTGAGCTGAAGCCGGGCATGTACCGCGTGGTGCTGATGGGTGCGAACAGGGAGCGCAGGTGGACGGATGCGTTCGAGGTGCGGTGAACGATGGTTCCCACATCACCGGCTACCTTACCGGTCCATGAACCAACCTGCCCTCAGCACAAGCGCGCCGCTCCGCTACTTCAGCTTCGCGGCGCTGTACCTGGCTCAGGGCATCCCGCAAGGGCTTCTGCTGCTCACCATCCCCGCGTGGCTCGCTGCGAACGGGATGGATGCCGCCACCGTGGGCGGCTTCGTGGGCATCATGGTCCTGCCGTGGACCTTTAAGATCGTGGTGGGTCCACTGATGGACCGGTACAGCTACCTGCCGATGGGCCGGCGGCGGCCGTGGCTCCTCGGCGCGCAGGCGCTGTTATTGCTGGGCATGGCCTCCCTCGCGCTGATCCCCGAACCCCTTCAACACCTGCCCCTGTTGATGGGCGCCGGGTTCCTGGTGAGCTGCTTCGGCGCGGTGCAGGACGTGGCCACCGACGGTCTGGCGGTGGACGTGACGCCGCCCGATCAACAGGCCCGGGCCAACGGCCTGATGTGGGGCTCGAAAGTGCTGGGCTTGTCGGGCACGCTGTCGGCAGGCACGTGGGCCATCAACACCTACGGGTTCGCCGCTGCGGTGCTCGGGCTCTCGGCGGTGCTCGGGTTGATCATGGTCGTTCCATCGTGCGTGCGGGAGCGGCCCCGGGAGAAACTGTTCCCGTGGTCAACAGGGTCCGCCGCGCCTGAAGCGTTGCTGTTGAAGGTCGGGACCTGGAGCGAGGTCATCCTGACCTTGAAGCGGGGTTTCCTGCTGCGGAACAGCTTGCTCGGTGCGTTCTGCCTCGCGCTCTTCGGCTTCGTGGTGGGGAGCAAGGACGCGTGCCTGCCGCTGTTCACCATTGGCGAGCTGGGCTGGGCGAACGGTACGTACGCGAACCTGGTGGCCGCTGCGAACCTGGGCAGTGCGCTGGCGGCCATGGTGCTGGCGGGCTGGCTTGCCGACCGTGTAGGCAAGGTGCGCATCATCTCGATCTATCTGGTGCTGGCCGCCGCCGTCTGGGCCTTGCTCGCCTTCAGCGTGGAACGCTGGCCCGAAACTCACTTCGTGCCGACGATCATCACTACCCTGCAGTCCGTGGAGACCTTCTGCATTGTGGCCGTGTTCGCCACGGCCATGCACCTGTGCTGGCAGCGCGTGGCCGCCACCCAGTTCACCTTGTACATGGTGTGCTACAACGTGGGCTACACGGTGGCCGGCGCAACGCTCGGTTTGTTGACGGAACTGCTTGGCTGGCGGTGGCTCTTCGTGCTGTTCGGATCGGTGCTACTGATCGTGAGCATGCTCCTCCTCTTCCTGCGTCTGCGTGCTCATACCGCTGCGCTGGATCGGCTGGAGGAGGCCCATCTGCAACGGTTGGCGCAGGTGGGCATCCAACCGGAACTGGGTGTTCCCGGGCCCTTGCTCGAGTGATCGGTACCGGGATGAATGCGTGCGGTGGCCTGCTCCTTTTACTGAACGGTATGGGTCACTTCGTTCTCTTGGTCGCGTGGGTGCTGGTGGTCGGTCACGCGGTGAATAGGCGTTCGGAATGGCTCGAGATCCGGTGAACGGTGTGCGGTCGGAAGCGTGGCCCGTCGCATCGCAGCGTTCGCCCTTGACGGAACGCCTATCCTTCTACTTTAGAGTTCACAATTTGCTTCCATGGTGTATCGTACATCCCTGGCAATAGCTGCCGTTCTGCTGGCATCCATCCAGACAGTGGCACAAACACCTGACCTCATCTGGGGCCGCAATTTCGGCGGCATCAACGTGAGCGGCCTTGCACGCGTGAACCGATCGTGCACCGCAACGGATGGCGGTGTGGTGAGCGCGGGCTGGTTCATCAACGAGGTGGACCTGGACAACGACCCGGCGGTGGTGCAGCTGGTGGACGTGGGTGCGAACGACGAAGGGATCGTGATGAAGTTGGATGCCGCAGGGCTCACGGAATGGGTGGTGCGGTTCAGCGGGTCGGGCTTCAACCGTGCGCTGGACGTGGCCACGGACGACCAGGGGAACCTGTACGCACTGGTGAAGTTCGACGGCACCATTGATGTGGACCCCGGTGCGGGCAACGTACCGATCGTGGCCCTGGGCATGGGCAACGACAGCCGCGACCTGGCCGTGGTGAAGCTGGATGCGCAGGGTCAGTACCTGGCCCACCAGCAGTTCAACGATGTGCGGTTCTTCATGGACGGCGCCAATGTGGAGGTGAACAGCGGCGGCGATCCGGTGGTGGCCTCTGCGAGCCGGTTCGGCGTCATCAGCTCCTACACCCTGGCGGCCGCGGACCTCTCGGTCGCATCGACCTACCAGTTCGGGTTCTCCGGGCTCGATAACGCGCTCTTGGGCGACATGCAACTGGACGCCCAGGACAACCACCTGTACACGGGCCGGTTCGACGAGGAGTTCAGTTTCGATCCGCAGGCGCCCTTGAACACTACGCCGGCTTTCGGCACGGGGAACGACATCTTCATCAGCAAGGTGAGCCCGGCGGGCGTGCTGCTCTGGGGCCACGCGCTCGGCGGCAACAACGGCCTGTGCGCAGGCAACTCCATCTGCGCAAGCAGCGATGGTGGCATCGTGGTCACCGGATTCGTGGGCGACATTGTCGACATGGATCCCGGACCCGCGTATGAGTCCGTCTCCAGCCCGGGCGACCCTGACCTCTTCCTGCTGAAGCTGAGCGGGAGCGGCTCCTTCGAATGGGTGAAGGAGATCGGCACCACGGGCGAGGACATGGGCTGGTGCGTGCGCGCGGATGGTCAGGGTGTGTTGTCGCTCACGGGCTACCTCGGGCTCACGGCCGATGTGGACCCCGGTCCCGGCAACACCACGCTGACCATCACGGACCAATCCACCATCGTGCTGCAGTTCGATGAGCAGGGCGACTTCATCTGGGGCACGGCACCGGCCCGTGGCAACTTCTCCAACTGTCCGGTGTATGTGGACCACTTCGCTGACGCTTCACTTCACGTCCATGGATCGTTCATCGGTACCGCCATTGACCGCGACCCCACCGCCGCAGTGGATTCGCTCTACGCCGTGGATGGTGGTGGGGCCTTCAACTTCAAATGGGGCAGTTGCACACCCGTGGTGCCAGCGATCACGATCACGGCGGATACGGATCCCGTGTGCCCGGGCGTGCCGGTGGTCTTCACGGCGGCCATTTCCAACGGTGGCGCAGCTCCACAATACCAATGGATGGTGAACGCTGCACCGGTGGGCGGCAATAGCGCGACTTACTCCGCCGGGGCCCTGCTATTGGGGGACGAGGTGACCTGCATGCTCACCTCCGATGCGGATTGTGCGCAGCCCAACGAAGCACTGAGCAACACGGTCACGGTCGATTGCGGCCAGCCGTTGGGAGTGCTGATCTTCTCCGAGTACGTGGA
>JAEUSW010000098.1 GCA_016788285.1 Flavobacteriales bacterium | reverse complement strand
CCCGGACGAAGACCGTCCAAGAGCGCCGCAACGTGGTGATCCTCTTCGCCGGCGACAGCGGCGACGGGATCCAGCTCACCGGCGCGCAGTTCACCGACACCAACGCGCTGTTCGGCAACGACGTCAGCACCTTCCCCAACTTCCCCGCCGAGATCCGCGCGCCGCAGGGCACCCTGGCCGGCGTGAGCGGCTTCCAGCTCCACTTCGGCAGCGTGGAGATCTTCACACCCGGCGACCGGTGCGACGTGCTGGTGGTGATGAACGCCGCCGCGCTGAAGGCCAACCTCAGCAAGCTCAAGCAGGGCGGCACCCTCATCGCCAACACCGACGGCTTCGACAAGAAGAACCTGCGCCTGGCCGGCTACATCGACGAGGCCGACCCGCTCACCGACGGCACCCTGGCCGCCTACACGCTGCACAGCGTGGACGTGACCAAGATGACGCGCAACGCGCTCGAGGGCACCACCCTCGGCATGAAGGAGAAGGACCGTTGCAAGAACATGTTCGTGCTGGGCTTCATCAACTGGATGTTCAGCCGAGACCTCGCCAACAGCGAGCGCTTCCTGCAGCAGAAGTTCGGCAAGAAGGCCGAGCTGCTCGACGCCAACCTGCGCGCGCTGAAGGCGGGCTACCACTACGGCGACACCAGCGAGACCTTCACCACGCGCTTCGAGGTGAAGCCCGCGCCGATGCCCAAGGGCACCTACCGCAGCATCACCGGCAACCAGGGCACCGCCCTCGGCCTGCTCGCCGGAGCGCAGAAGGCGAAGCTCGACCTGTTCTACGGCAGCTATCCCATCACGCCCGCCAGCGACATCCTGCACGAGCTGAGCCGCCACAAGAACTTCGGCGTGCTCACTTTTCAGGCCGAGGACGAGATCGCGGCCATCGCCTCGGCCATCGGCGCCAGCTATGGCGGTGCGCTGGGCGTGACCGCGAGCAGCGGCCCCGGCATCGCGCTGAAGACCGAGGCCATGGGCCTGGCCTTCATGCTGGAGCTTCCGCTGGTGATCGTGAACGTGCAGCGCGGGGGCCCCAGCACCGGGCTGCCCACCAAGACCGAACAGGCCGACCTCTGGCAGGCGGTGCACGGCCGCAACGGCGAGGCGCCCATCCCCGTGATCGCCGCCAGCACGCCCATCGACTGCTTCGACATGGCCTTCGAGGCCGTGCAGATCGCCGTGGAGCACATGACGCCCGTGATCCTGCTCACCGACGGCTACATCGCCAACGGCGCGGAGCCCTGGCGCTTCCCCGCTTCCAAGGACCTGCCTGCGATCACGCCCAACTTCATCAAAGGGCCGAACGACGGCGATACCTTCCTGCCCTACCTGCGTGATGAACGCGGCGTGCGTCCGTGGGCGCTTCCGGGCCAGCCGGGCCTGCAGCACCGCATCGGTGGCATCGAGAAGCAGGACCGCACCGGCAACATCAGCTACGACCCGGCCAACCACGAGAAGATGGTGCGGCTGCGTGCGGAGAAGGTGGCCCGCATCGCCGACCGCTTCAAGCCCATCCGCCTCGACAGCGGTCCACCGGAGGGCGAGCTGCTGATCGTGGGCTGGGGCAGCACCTACGGCGCCATCCGCACCGCCGCGCTGGGCCTGCAGGCCGAAGGGCACAGCGTGGCCCACGTGCACCTGCGCCACCTCTTCCCCTTCAACAAGGGCCTCGGTCCGCTGCTGAAGAAGTACA
>JAEUSW010000066.1 GCA_016788285.1 Flavobacteriales bacterium | reverse complement strand
GGTGGTCACGAACGTCGAGAGGTTGATGGCCGCATTGCTGGTGGCGCCCATCACCTGGATCGCCGACCCGGGATCGCCCTTGGTACCGAAGAAGATGTAGGGCACCGTGTCCGGAGCGCTCTGCAGGTCGGTGGCACCGATACCGTTGAAGGCATCGTACAGGGCCTGCCCTCCGTTCGCGTCCATGCCTGGTTTGTTGAGGCCCACATAGGTCCACATCAGGATGTGGTAACCCGGTGGCACCTGGTTCTCCAGCAGGTCGGTGAGGCCGGCCATGTGCGAGGGGCGGGAGGGCCAGTAGGAGAAGTACTTCTGGGGCCTGCTGCTGCGCTCGCACAGACTGTCGCAGCTGTTGATGTTCCCGAATTGATGGTCGAGGTCCTGCCCGTTCCAGCAGGTCTTCCACGGCTCGAAGGTGGCCGGATCGATCACCGCCACATGCAGCGCACGCTCACCGCCGCAGCCCTGGCCATCCACCCACTGCAGGTCGATGTAGTAGTTGCACGTGAGCCCGCTGTTGCCGGTCACCTCGCACCGGATGCCGCGCGGGGCGTCGTTGAAGCGGAAAAGCCGCTGCGGACGGTCGTAGATCACCTGCGGGAAGCCGTCCTCCTTGAACTGGAAGAAGTGGGCCTGGCCCCAGCCGCGGCGGTCGGTGATGTGCTGGAACGAGGACTCCCGCCAGTCATAGGAGCCGTCGCCGGTGCTGTCCGGCGTGCAGCGCCAGAAGAACACCAGGCTGTCCTGCTGCGTGTTGAGGCCGAAGATCTGCTGGGGCGACCAGGTGACCACCCCGCCCGGCGCGTTGATCACGACCTCCTCGAACGCCGGACTGTCGTAGGTGTCCACCGTGTCGATCTGGAACCGGTAGGCGCGAAGGGGCGCGAAGGGGTCGCCTGTGCTGGCCTTCAGCACGGGGTTCGCATCGGGGATGATGGCGAACTTGAAGGGCTCCACGGGGAAGATCTCACCGCTGGTGATCAGCAGGGAGGCCTGCACCGCGTTGTTGCCCAGATCGTCCACCTCCGCGATGGCGTCCGGGTCGAGGTCCACGCGGATGTTCAGGGCGTTGAGCCCCTGCCCCCCCTCGTTGGCGAGCACGGGAAGCCGGAAACGCACCGTGTCCCGGAAGGAGGCCGCGGAAACGGGGGCATACAACGGTTGAAGCACCTGGTTCTCCTCTACCAGCCTCCGTTCAAGCACCACGTTGGTCGTGGCCCCGGTGCCCTTGCCCAGGTTGGTCACGATCACGTCCACGGTGAAGGTGTCCAGGTCGGCGGTCACCGGATCGGGCGAGATCAACACATCAGGCTCGCTGATCGACAGATCGGGCCGATCGAACGAATGCAGCACCAGGGTGGGGTCCCCGTGCAACGTGAAGGTGTGGGCGTTGTTCACGTTCAGGTAACCGCTGCCCTGCAACTGCTGTTTGGCGGCGAACCGCATGTGCTCGCCGATGCCGGCGCCGTGGTTCACCTGGCTGAAGCTCCGGTACCACTCCAGCGTGTAGAAATAAAGCAGGTTGCTCAGGCCGATGTCCACCGAGGCCAGGAAGGCGATGGCGCCCGCATTGGGCACGAGCACGTTCTTCTCGCTGGCGCTTTCGGAAGGGGCCAGGTGCACATTGCCCGCATAGCACGAGTTGCCGATGATGGCCGGGTACTTGCCCCCCCAGTTGTAGTTCACCGGGTTGTCGATGGTGATGTCGAAGCCGCCGCCCGAGGCGTGCGCGAAAAAGGTCATCAGGGTCACGCCCTCATCCTCGATCAGGTGCTTCACGCTATCGGCGGAGGCCTGCCCGTAGACGCCCGGGGTGTTCTTGTTGAACTGGGTGACCTTGCCGATGAAGTTGGTGTCCTCGACGAGGATCTCGTACTGATGGAGGAAGTTGTCGAATTGCTGGAACTCCGATTCCACGAAGCCCCCGCGGAAGTGCAGGATGTTCTTCATCCAGGGCTCGGGCTCGTCCCAGCTCTCGAACTGTTCCACCTTGGCGCGGTACTCGTCCACCTCGGCCGGTGTGCGCGCGGCCAGGCGGCCCACCGGGATCACCATGTCCGCGGGATCGCCGCTCAGGCCCAGGGTGAAGCACATGTCGCTGGGCGGGAAACCGAGCGTGGGCACCAGGCAGGTGGGGTAGACCGATGGGTCATCACGGTGTCCATTGAGCCCATTGATGGAGGGCGCCAGCACCGACTTGCCCATCAGGAAGAGCGCCCGGGGGTCGGTGTCCCACTGGTCGAGCGTGAACTTGGCGAAACGACGGATGGCCAGGGGATGCTTCGGTACGCCGCCCCCGAACTGATCGTACAGTTCGTCCACATCCACCACCACCGCGTTGTAGGGGTTGGTCGGGCTGGTGGCCCGGGTCATGGCGTACTGCTCCGCAGCCGCACGCAGCGACGCGTGGGTGACGATGAGCATGGCCGAGTCCTGCTGGGCCTGCAGCAGGTCCGTGAACTGTCCGGTGGACGTGACAGGCCGGAGGCCCGTGGGCGCCGTGATCTGTTCCTGGCGGTACATGAAGACCCTCGTCTCGGTCGCGTTGGGCGCCAGCGGGATCAGGGCCTGCCAGAACCCGAGACCGTCCTGTACCACCTGCACGCGGCGGAGGGTGTCGCCATAGGCGTACACCACGGGCGTTCCCCAGAAGCCGATGAAGCGCAGGAAGGCCAGGGTGTCCGTGGTGCCGTTGTGCGGGACGCGCACGTCGGCGATCGGCTCACCGCCGAAGTTCATCGCGCGGGGGTAGCGCAGCTTGATGTAGGCGATGTTCTGCCGGTCCTGGTAGCTGGCCCCGGCGCAGGCCTGCAGGTCGTAGACCGCGCGTGTCTGGACGTTCGTGGCCCAGGTGTCCAAGGCACCGGTGGGCAGGTCGAAGCCCAACCGCCGGTACTGGTAGCCCCGATAGGTGGTGTCCAACGCCTGCACCAGATTGGCCCCGTAGAACACCCGCAGGTGGTGGTCGTCGCAGGCACCGCCGCTGGGGCTGTTCGCGCCGGCCACGGCCATGTCGATGCGCGAAGGCGGGGCATCGGGTTGCTGGTAGGGGTTCTGAGAGGGCACCTGGAAGAGCAGGGTGCCATCGGCGCCATAGGTCTCCAGCGGCCAGCTGCGGAAGTAGCCCTCCCCTTCCACCATGAAGGACGACGAGGCCCCGAACAGGCCCCGATCACCCAGGTAGTAGGCAAGCCCGAACTGCGACAGGGTCTCGCGCCACACCCACGGCCGCGGCATATGCGGCGTGTAATCGGTGTTGGTGTAGGGCTTCACGCGCAGGGGAGCGTTGGTGCCCACCGTCCACGTGATGTAATACCGGATGCTGTCGTTGTAGAGGCTGTGGAACGGATTGCTCTGGGTGCCCGGCACCTCGTACAAGGCTCCGTCCATCCAGCCATCGTTGCGCATGGCCTGCAGCTCGATGTAGTCGGCCGTGTTCAGCGCGCCGTCGGCCTCCCCTTCGATGAAGATGGGCACCTCCTGCTCACGGCCGAAGACCTGGATGGTGCGCGGGTCCACCGTGCCGACGGGAAATCCCGCGTTGGCCAGGGCGGCGCTGTCGATGCGGTAGATGCCGTCGGCCGCGACGGTGAAGCGCCAGTAGGGCCGGGACGGGTCGATCCACTCGTTGCCGTAAGGCTGGGCCAGGCTCGCCGAAGCGGCCAGCACCGCGAGAAGGAGCGTACCCGATCGCCTCATGAGCCGCTTCGTTTGAAGATGTCGAACCGCAGGCTGAAGACGTTGCTGTACAACGCGATGGAGTTGTCGCCGATGTCGGTGAGGGCGTAATCGACCGCGATGCCCCGGATCTTGAGCCCGGCGCCGATGTTGGGCTGGAAGTTCAAGCGTCGGGCGTCGGTGATGTCGGTGACGTATTGGAAGTTGTTGACGCCGGCACGGACGAAGACCACGCCGGCATAGCCCACCTCCAGACCGAAGCGCGGGTCGGCGCTCCAGGTGCCCGTACTGATCAGGGTGTTGCGCTGGCCGTCGAAGGTGTTCTCCAGGTTGAGCTCGGTGATGAGGCCGACCTTGTTGCCGAAGCGGAACTCACGTGCGGCGCCCAGGGTCAGCCGGGGCAGGGTGACCTCGGTGCTGTTCTGCGGCAGGTCGTTGCCGGTGAGCTGGAAGGTCTCGATGGTCTGTGGGTCCAACGAATAGCTCCACGCGTTGTACGTGCCGGTGATGTCGCGGGCCACGGCAGCGAAGCGCCACTTGTCCTTCTCGTACTGGGCGGCCAGGTCGAGGCCGAAGCCCCAGGCGTTGGCGAACTCGCCCACGCGCCGGTAGATCACCTTCACGTTGCCGCCCACCACCAGGCCGGGGATGCGCATGCGGCGGGCGTAGCTGATCAGCAGGGCGTGGTCCGCTGCGGTGAAGGTGCTGATGCGGTCGTAGTCCACGTTGCCGTCGTTGTCGATGAGGGCGGTGGTGTTGGGGATGTCGTCCACCCCGAAGCGCACGAAGGTGACCCCCAGGGTGCTGGCCGTGTCCAGCGGCTTGGCCACGCCCACGAAGTCGTACTTGGCGATGCCGGCGAAGTACTCGCTGTGCATGGCGCCGATCTGCAGGTCGCCGCGCACGCGCATCAGTCCGGCGGGGTTCCAGTAACCGGCGGTGACGTCGTTGGCGGAGGCCACGAAGCTGTAGCCCATGCCGAGGGCGCGGGCGCCCACGCCGATGGCGAGGAACTCGTTGCTGTACTTGGGGGCGTCCTGGGCCATCAGGCCCGGGGCGGTGGCGCAGGTGATCAAGGCCGCCGCGATGCCGCGCAAGCCGGTGCTGCTCAAGGTCCTCATCTGTTGGGTGGTTGACGCAGCTTCTAACAGAAGGTGGCCTGCTTTATTGCCCCGAAATTATCCCAATTTCGGCCCGGGACGGTGCCTTCCGGGACCGCCCGCCCGAACCTCCATGGCCCGGCTGCCGCGGCTTCCCGACCTGCTCACGACCGCGAACCTAGCCTGTGGCGTGGGTTCCATCCTGCTGGCCTCCCAGGGAGAGCTAACAGCGGCGTGTTGGCTGGTGTTCGCCGCGGCCGTGTTCGACGTGTTCGATGGGCTGGCGGCCCGGGCACTGGGTGGCGGCAGTCCGTTGGGCGCTCAACTGGACAGTCTGGCGGATATGGTGAGCTTCGGGGTGGCGCCGGCGTTCGCGTTGTTCACGACCGCATCGGTCCTGTCCGGCATCACCACCGGTTGGACCGCCTATCCGCCCTTCTCGGTGGTACTTGAACAGGTGGGTGCCTCTGCCTGGCCGGTCTTCACCGCGGCCATCGTGTTGGTCATCGCCTCATGCTGGCGCCTGGCCAAGTTCAACCTCGACACCCGGCAGACCAGCGGCTTCCTCGGGCTCCCCACTCCTTCGAACGGGCTTTTCTGGGTCTCGATGACACTCGGATCGACCGGTGTCGCGGTGCATCCGGGTCCCGGCCATGACCAGCTCATCGGGATCGCCCGGTCGGTGCTCGGCAGCCCGGTCGTCTTGCTGGCCCTGGCGCTCGTTCTTGCCGGCCTCATGCTCTCCGAGCTCCCCCTCCCCTCCCTGAAGTTCAAGCACTTCCGGTGGCCCGGCAACCAGGTGATCTACCTGCTGGCGGGCCTCGGGGCGGTGCTGGTGGTGTTGTACGGCATCCTGGCCGTGCCGATGATCCTGGTGCTGTACCTCCTCAGCCCGATGTGGGGGCGGCTGTTCAAGCCACAAGTCGCAAGGGACACGTGACACGGGTTCAGATCCTCACGCCCTTGCTTGCGCCTTGGCACTTGACACTTGTCCCTTGACACTTGGCACTTCACCAATACCTCCTGACCTTTGCCCCCATGAAGACCTTCCGCGCCGCGATCGACGTGATGCCCCACGACAACCTGTTGGACCCGCAGGGGAAGGCCGTGAGCGGGGCGATGCCCAACCTGGGCCTGCCCGAGGTCACCGGCGTGCGCATCGGCAAGCACATCACGCTGCACGTGGAGGCCAAGGACAAGAAGGCCGCCGAGGCCAAGGTGGACGAGGCCTGCAAGAAGCTGCTGGCCAACCAGATCATGGAGAAGTACAGCTTCTCCGTGGAGGAGGTCTGACCAACTGGAGAAGCTCAAAGCTTCAAGGCTCAAGCTCCAAGGATGGAACGGGCCAATGGATGGTTCCGGCCTAGCTCCGGCCCTTCCGCTTCTTGTTGGAAATGATCTTACCCACGATCTTGACCAGTTCGTTGCATTCTTGGATAAGCCAGACCAGATCGGCATCGGTCTTCGGCATCAGACCAGAAAGCAGTTGTACGCGTAAATTGACGGTCGATTCCTTCAGTTCCTTCAGCGCAATACCACACTTATGTATGAAGTCCTTGTCGGATTCCGCCCCCTGCGCCTCGCCGTAGTGCATCGCCGGTGAGCCACCGCTGCGCAACAGCTGGCCACCATAGTAGCGTCCGGCCGGAGAGCTGGGCATGCGATCCACAAAGACGACGACGCGTGCCGCGAAAACAGTAAGGCGCTCCTCGAGATCATAGATCCGGTCGTCCATGATGATCAAGTTCAGTGATCCAACATCAGTGTGGCCATCGTCCTTGGGCCTTTGAGCTTGGGACTTGCCGCTTTGATCGTCCTACACCTTCCGCCGCAGCTCGAAGTTCTTCCCCAGGTAGACCTTGCGCACGGTCTCGTCGGCCGCCAGTTCCTCGGCCGTGCCCTGCTTCAGGATCCTGCCCTCGAAAAGGAGGTAGGCGCGGTCGGTGATGCTGAGCGTCTCCTGCACGTTGTGGTCGGTGATGAGCACCCCGATGTTCTTGCGCTTGAGCTTGCTGACGATGCCCTGGATGTCCTCCACCGCGATGGGGTCCACACCGGCGAAGGGCTCGTCGAGCAGGATGAACTTGGGCTCGGTGGCCAGGGCACGGGCGATCTCGGTGCGGCGACGCTCCCCCCCGCTCAGCACATCGCCGCGGTTGGTGCGCACATGCTGCAGGCTGAACTCGTTGAGCAGCTCCTCGAGCCGCCGTTCCTGCTCGGCGCGCGGCTGGCCGGTCATCTCCAGGATGGCCAGGATGTTGTCCTCCACGCTGAGCTTGCGGAACACGCTGGCCTCCTGCGGCAGGTAGCCGATGCCCAGCTGCGCGCGCTTGTACATCGGCAGGTCGGTGATGTCGTGGTCCTCGAGCCGGATACGGCCGCTGTTGGGCTTGATGAGGCCCGTGATCATGTAGAAGCTGGTGGTCTTGCCCGCGCCGTTGGGCCCCAGCAGCCCCACGATCTCGCCCTGGGCCACCTGCACGCTGACGCCGCTCACCACGGTGCGCCGCTTGTAGCGTTTCACGAGGTCGTCGGCGCGCAGCATCAGAAATCGAAGCGGAACTTCAAACGTATGGCGAAGAGCCCGATGTTCGGGTGGTCCTGGTAGGTGAGGCGCCACACGCCGTCGACCCGGATCACGTTCAGGATGTTCTCGATCCCGGCGCTGGCCTCCACGAACGGGCCGTCGTACAGGCTGTACATGCCGGGCAGCAGCAGCATCTCCTCGCTGTGCTTGCCGTCCAGGTCGCCGATCACGGCCTTGCCGGTCACCACCTCGCGCAGCTTCAGCTTGCGCAGCAGCGGCACCTTGTTCAGGAAGAAGCCCTCGAAGTGGTGCTCCAGCTTCAGGCTCACGTACCGGTCGCTGATGAACTCGAAGAAGTTCATCGTGTTGAAGGCGTCATCGTAGTAGTAGAAGGTCTCGTTGCCCGTGTGCAGGATGAGCAGCGGATAGGGCAGGGTGCCCCAGATGCGTCCGCCTTCGAGCCGGTAGCGGGACCAGCCGATGGCCCCCAGCTGCACACGCTGGTCGATGCGGGCGATGGTCTTGTAGTACTCGTACTCGCTACCAAAGACCCCGGGGATGCCGACCGCGCCGTAGAACTCGACGATGGGCTTGAAGGTGCCGAGGCTCACCCGCCGGAACTCGCCGCTCACGTACTTCTCACCCCAGGCGAAGCGGGTGTTGAGGGCCACCTCGAGGCTGGTGATGCTTGGCACCTCGGTGAGGGTGAAGCCGTCGTCGAAGGAAGGCCGGAGGTAGCGCAGGTCGCCGCGGGGGAAGAGGTTGCGGTGGCGGATGGTGAGCTGGTGGTTGAGGCCGGTGAAGGGCTCCAGCTCATAGAAGAAGCGCAGCTCGTCCACCAGGGTCAGCTTGTTGGCGGGGTTGCGGCGGAAGGTGCTGCTGAGCACGTTGTCCGAACGGAAGGCGCTCTGGCTCTGGCCCAGCTGCTCGATGTCGTGGCGCAGGTACAGGCCGGTGAGCTGGCGCGGCTGCTTGGTGATGAAGGTCTGGCCGCCCACCATGCCCTTCAGCGACCGGTCCAGCAGGCCGTAGGCGGCATAGCCCTCCAGCTCGGTCCGGCGGCTCCAGTCGTTGCTGGTGCGCAAGCCCGCGCGCAGGCGGGTGCCTTCCACCTCGTTGAAGCTGTAGATCGTGTAATACGGTCCGTACTCGAGCGGACCGGCCGGGTAGTAGCCCGTGACGAGCATGTTCACCAGGTCCACGAAGGTGCGGAAGCGCGGGATCGTCTGGATGGTGTCCACCATCTCGTAGATGGTGCTCTCGCGCTCGTTCAGCGGTTCGTGGCGCCGCTCCTCCCAGTAGTCGGGGGCACGTGCGGCGCTGTCGGCCTGCATGCGCACCAGCTCGGCCCCGTCGTAGAAGGCGGGATCGGCCGGTTCATTGATGCGGAAATCGCAGTAGGTGGCGGTGCGGCGGCCGTAGAACCCCTTGGTGCGGCGGCGGAAGATGCTCAGGTCCACCACGAGCGCGTCGCGGGTGAGCATCCACACCTCGTTCTTCACGGGTTCATACTGCTGCTCCACCCAGAAGCCCTGCACGAAGTTGAGGTTGATGGCCTCCGGGAACCCGGCCTGGATGCGCTTCACCGCATAGGCGGTGTCGGCGATCCACATCTCCCCGTCGAAGGCGAGC
This sequence comes from Flavobacteriales bacterium, assembly GCA_016788285.1. Classification (GTDB taxonomy): domain Bacteria; phylum Bacteroidota; class Bacteroidia; order Flavobacteriales_F; family PHOS-HE28; genus PHOS-HE28. The sequence goes on along the minus strand of JAEUSW010000066.1, from coordinate 13,996 downwards.
TCGTTCTTGCGCTTGGGATGGAACTCCAGCCGGTAGCACCAATTGGCGCCCACCCAGGCGCTGTCGGTGAGGTAGTAGTCGTAGAAGAGCCTTCCCCCGTCGGCGATGGGGCTGATGAAGTTCTTGCCGAAGAGCACCAGGAAGTTCTCGTAGATGTTGACGTTCTGGTACATGTCGCCCATCAACTGCGAGATGCTCTGGTTCTGGATGCCGCTCTGCTTGGTGGCGCGGATCACCTCGCGCTTGGCCCGGGGCTGCTGGCGGTAGTGCACCTCGCTGAGCGACTCGCTGATGAAGATGGGCAGGTAGGGCTTGGCGGCCGTGCTGTCCATGTTGTCGAACACGAAGCGGAAAGGCTTCCACAGCTTGTTCTCCACGAAGCGCCGGGTGAGGTTATTGACGTCGAACTCCACCTTGTTGTAGGTCTCATGGCTGTAATAGGCCAGCTTCTCGCGGTTGTTGGCGGGCTTGTTGGCCACCACGCGGTCCAGGATCTCGAAGGCGGGGTTGCGCTGCTGGGGCCGGATGGTCACCTCCTGCAGCTCGGCCGTGCCGGAGGACAGGGCGAAGTCGATGCGCTGGTCCCTGTCGCGGCGCACCGCGCGGGTCTGTGCGGCGTAGCCCAGCATGCTGGCCCGCAGCGAGTCGGTGGCGTAATACGTGTCGAGGGCATAGCGGCCGTCCATATCGGTGGTGGTGGCCACACGGCTGTTGACGAAGCCCACGTTGACGAAGGGCAGCGGCTCACCGGTGCGGGCGTCGGTGACGGTGCCGGCGACGCGGGTGGTCTGAGCGTCGGCCGTGGCGGTCCAGAGCAGCAGAAGGACGGCAACGGCCCGGTGGGACCGGCGCAGGTCGTGACGGAGCGCCTTCACCGGCATCTCAACGCGCTTGGGCGATGGGGGTTCGGGGCTTCTCGGCGGCGAGCGCCTGGCGCTCGACCCGGGCGGCCAGCAGGATGCTCACCTCATAGAGCATCAGCAGCGGCAGGCTCACGAGGATCTGACTGGTGACATCGGGCGGCGTGATCACGGCGGCCACCACCAGGATGCCTACGAAAGCGTGCCGTCTGTAGGTGCGCATGATGGCGGCGCTCATGAGCCCGAGGCGGGCGAGCACCAGCACGGCCAGCGGGAGCTGGAACATGACGCCGGTCCACAGCGGCACGGAGGTCATGGTGCCGATGAAGCTGTCCAGGGCGATGGTGTTGCGCACGGCCTCGCTCACCTTGTAGCCGCCCAGGAACTGGATGCTCATGGGGGCGATGACGTAGTAGCCGAAGACCACACCGAGCAGGAAGAGCAGACCGGCGAAGACCACGGCCGACCGGGCGGCCCGGCGCTCCCGGTCATTGAGGCCCGGGGCGATGAAGCGCCAGACCTCCCAGAGCACATAGGGCGAGGCGGCCACCAGACCGGCCACGAAGCTCACCTTCAGGTGGGTGAGGAACTGACCGCTCATGCTGATGTTCTGCAGCTCGAAGCCCAGGTCCCGGATGCAGAGCGCGTCGCCCAGGCCCAGGCGCTGGCTAAGGGCGCACAGGGCGCGGTAGGTGATGAAGCCGGGGTCGCGCGGGGCCAAAATGATCGTGTCGAAGACCAGTTCCTTCCAGAAGAAGGCCACGAGCATGGCCGCCAGGATCACCGCCGCGCTGCGCATCAGCGTCCACCGGAGCTCCTCCAGGTGCTCCAGGAAGGTCATTTCCTTGTCGGCCACGGTGATCGGCGCCCTTTTCGACGAAGGGGCAAAGATAGCCGGGGGTGGAAGGGGCGTCCGCGGAGCCCCGGCGAACCTTCAACAACGGGGCCGGGCAACAGATGGAAGCCCTCCGGCGTTGAAGCGGACGGCTGCGCACCGGCAGCTCGGGATCCGGAAAGTTGCCATACCTTAGAGTGCGCCGGAACACGGCTACAGAAGCGTACAGAACTCGTGATGATCAACGTCGACCTGACCCCTCGGGAAGCACTCGAGCAATTCTTCGGATTCAGCACCTTCAAAGGCACGCAGGAGGCCGTCATCCAGAGCGTGCTGGAAGGGCGCAACACCTTCGTGATCATGCCCACGGGCGGGGGCAAGAGCCTCTGCTACCAGTTGCCCGCGCTGATGAGCGAGGGCACGGCCATCGTGGTCAGCCCCCTCATCGCCCTGATGAAGAACCAGGTGGATGCCGTCCGCAGCTTCAGCTCGGAGAGCGGGGTGGCCCACTTCCTCAACAGCTCGCTGACCCGGAACGAGTCGCTCCGGGTGAAGAAGGACATCAAGGACGGCCGCACGAAGCTCCTCTACGTGGCGCCGGAGAGCCTGACCAAGAAGGAGAACATCGAGTTCCTCAGCGACATCCGCATCAGCTTCTTCGCCATCGACGAGGCCCACTGCATCAGCGAGTGGGGGCATGACTTCCGCCCGGAGTACCGGCGGCTGCGGACCATCTTCGACGAGATCAAGCGGGTGCCCGTGATCGCGCTGACGGCCACGGCCACCGAGAAGGTCCAGGAGGACATCCTGAAGAACCTGGACATCCCCGACGCGGTGGTATACAAGTCCAGCTTCAACCGGCCCAACCTGTACTACGAGGTGCGCCCCAAGCAGATGGTGGCGCGGGAGATCATCCGCTTCGTGAAACAGCATGAGGGCCGCAGCGGCATCATCTACTGCCTGAGCCGCAAGAAGGTGGAGGAGATCGCCCAGCTGCTGGTGGTGAACGGGATCAAGGCCCTGCCCTACCACGCCGGGATGGACGCCGGCCAGCGGGCCGACCACCAGGACCAGTTCCTGATGGAGAAAGTGGATGTGATCGTGGCCACCATCGCCTTCGGCATGGGCATCGACAAGCCCGACGTGCGCTTCGTGATCCACCACGACATCCCCAAGAGCCTGGAGAGCTACTACCAGGAGACCGGTCGTGGCGGCCGGGACGGCGGCGAAGGCAAGTGCGTGGCCTTCTACAGCTATAAGGACATCGAGAAGCTGGAGAAGTTCCTGCAGGGCAAGCCCGTGGCGGAGCAGGAGATCGGCAAGCAGCTGCTGCAGGACACGGTGAGCTATGCCGAGACCAGCATGTGCCGGCGCAAGTTCCTGCTGCACTACTTCGGCGAACGGCTCGAGAGCGACAACTGCGGCAGCTGCGACAACTGCGTGAACCCGCGGGAGAGCTTCGATGCCACCGAGGACCTTGGCGTGCTGCTCGAGGCGGTGAAGGAGAGCAAGGAGCGGCACCGGGCCAAGTTCATCTGCGACCTGCTCACCGGCACGGAGAGCGCGGAGATGAAGACCTACAAGGGCAGCGCCATGGAGAGCTACGGCCGGGGCGGCGACCACGACGCGCACCATTGGCTGGCCATCGTGCGGCAGGCGGTGGTGGGCGGCTTCCTGCACAAGGACATCGAGACCTACGGCATCCTCACGCTCACGGACGAAGGCAGGAAGTTCCTGAAGAAGCCGTGGAAGGTGGAGTTCGTCAAGGAGCGGGACTACAGCGACTTCGACGAGGGGGACGAGCCCGAGGGCAAGGGGGGCGCCGCCGCGGACGAGAAGCTCATGGCGATGCTGAAGGACCTGCGTCGCAGCCAGGCGCAGAAGCTCAAGCTGCAGCCCTGGGTGCTCTTCGGCGACCCCTCCCTGGAGGAGATGACGATGCGCTACCCGGTGACGATCGAGGAGCTCACGCAGATCACCGGTGTGGGGCCCGGAAAGGCCCAGAAGTACGGGAAGCCCTTCGTGGAGCTGATCAAGCGCTACGTGGAGGAGAACGAGATCGAACGCGCCGAGGAGGTGGTGGTGCGCAGCGTGGTGAACAAGAGCGGCAACAAGGTCCACATCATCCAGAACATCGACAAGCGCCTGTCGCTCACGAGCATCGCGCGCAGCCGCAACCTCAGCCTGGTGGACCTCATCTCCGAGCTGGAGAGCATCGTGATGAGCGGCACCCGCCTGGACATCAGCTACCACCTCGACGAGAACATGGACCCCGACCTCCAGGAGGAGATCATGGACTACTTCCGCGAGGCCGAGAACGACAGCCTGGAGGCCATGCTGGAGGAGTTCGGGCGCGATGTCAGTGAGGAGGACCTGCGGCTCATGCGCATCCGCTTCCTGAGCGAGGTGGCGAACTAGGGTTGAACAGGCTTCCAGCCTGTTTCCAACACGGATCGACACGCCCGGCCATGAGCCCCGCCGACCTCACCCTCGTCGCCCGTCACGCGGTGAAGCTGCTGGTGGAGCGGCGCTTCGCGGAGCTGGAGCAGGCCACGGGCGGGGTGCGCCTGAGCGCGGACGACATGGAGGCGGCCCTTGAGGACATGGGCGTCAGCCTCGCGATGCCGCCCGAGAGCGTGTGGCGTGAGCTGCGTCCCCGTCCCGTGCGGAACCGGCCCGGGGCCTTCGAGCTCTCCATCCCGCTCTGGACCGCACGCGGCCGCACCCCGCACACCGTGGAGCTCACGGTCCACAGCGCGAACGGCCGGCCGGTGATCGAGGTGGACGACCTCATCGTGGGCTGATCGGATCACTGAAGCTCGTTCAGCGCACCGGCCATCATCATCGCGGCCCCCAGGGTCATCGCATCCTCGTCGATGTCGAAGGCCGCGGTGTGCAGTCCGCTCTGCGTGCCGGGCATGGCGGGGTTGCCGGTGCCCAGGCGGAAGAAGCAGCCGGGCATCACATGGGTGTAGTACGCGAAGTCCTCGGCGCCCATGCGGATGTCCATGTCCACCACGTTCCCGGCGCCCACCAGGTCCACGGCCACGGCACGCATCCGGGCGGTGAGCCCCGGATCGTTCTTCACCACCGGTGAGCCTTTCACGATCCGCAGCTCCGCCTCCCCGCCCATGTCCTTCGCCACGCCTGCGCACACGCGCGGCAGCAGGTCATGGAGCATGGCCCGCAGGTCCTCGTTGAAGGTGCGCAGGGTGCCGTCCAGGCGCGCCTCGTCCGGAACGATGTTGGTGGCGCCCTGGGCGAGGAAGCGACCGAAGCTCATCAGCATGGGCTCGGCCGCCGGCTTGGCGCGTTCGGCCGCCTCGTACAGCACGGGCAGCAGGCGGGCGGCGATGAGGATCGGGTCCACGAGCTCGGCGCGCTTGGCGGCATGTCCGCCACGGCCGCGTACGGTGAGGTAGAGCTCGTCGGCGGCGGCCATGAAGGGTCCGCTGCGGAAACCGAGCTTGCCCGAGGCCAGTTCCGGGGTGACGTGCTGGCCCAGGATGCCCGTTGGTGCGGGATCCGTCAGGGCCCCTTCCTTCACGAACAGGCTGGCCCCGCCGGGCTCCTTCTCCTCGCCGGGCTGGAACACGAGCATCACGGTGCCGCTCCAGGCCTCACGCATGCGGTGCAGCGCGAGGCCCGCTGCGAGCACCATGGCGGTGTGCGCATCATGCCCGCAGGCGTGCATCACGCCCGGGTTGAGCGAACGATAGCCGTCCTTGCCCACCTCCTGGATCGGCAGGGCGTCCATGTCGGCGCGCAGGGCGAAACAGCGGTCGGACGGGGAGCGGGACCCGGTGACGAGGGCGATGAGGCCCGTGCCGGCCGGCCGTTCGGGATGGCGGGCGAGCCGCTCCCGCACGATGAGGCCTTCGGCCCGGAGCACCGAGGCCACGTAGGCGGCGGTGCCCTCCTCGTGGAAGGAGAGCTCGGGGTGCTGATGCATCCAACGACGCCACTGCACGGGCCGGTCGCCCAGGGCCTCCAGTTCCTGGCGGATGCGCGCGATCACTTGCCGAGGATGAGCTTGAGGGCGGCCACCAGCATCACCAGACCGAAGACGCGCTTGACCGCATCGGCGGGGAGGCTGAGGGCCATGCGGCTGCCCAGGTACCCGCCGAGCACGAAGGCCCCGGCGATGAGGCCCACGGCACGAAGGTCGAGCGGATGCTGACGGTGGTAGTTCCAGGCGGCGATGGCCACCACGGGCAACACCAGCACGGCCAGGCTGGTGCCCTGGGCCTGATGCTGGCCATAGCCCATGAGCCACACGAGCGCGGGCACCATGATGATGCCGCCGCCCACGCCGACGAAGCCGCTGAGCATGCCGGCCAGCAGGCCGATGAGCAGGAGCAGACCGACGGCCGTGGCGGACATGGTTCAGATATCGAGGCTGAGGGAGAGGTGGAACACGGGTTTCAACACACGGCCGTCATCCACGCCCCATCCCCAGTCCGCACGAACGAAGTAGCCGAGCAACCGCGCGCGCACGCCGGCGCCATAACTGCCCACGATGGGCTCCCGTTGGTTCTTGATGGTGATGAGCAGCGGGTTGCTGTCGATCACCTGCTGGTTGAAGGTGTTCTCCTCGCTGTAGGGATCGGGACCGGTCCACGCGACACCCAGATCACCGAAGGCCACGATCTGGAAGTTCTGCAGGAAGTCCGACCGCATGGGCCGGTTGACGAGGTAGCGGAAGATCGGCCAGCGGATCTCGGTATTGAGGACACCGAAGGAGGTGCCGTTCCGCGCATTGAAGTAGAAGCCCCGCATCGGTGTGGCGTTGCTCTGGTAGAAGTAGTTCTGGTCAAAGTCGATGGGGATGCTGTTGTCCACGCGCGGGAAGAGCCAGTTGTCCACCCCGCCCAGGAAGTGGATGATGCGGCGGCTGCCCAGGCTGGTGGCACCGGCGAGGCGGTTCACGAGCATCAGGTCGCGATGGATGCGCAACGAGTGGCGCGCGTCCAGTCCGAGCACTTGCATGTCGCTGTTGCCCTCGTCCGGCTGGATGTAGTACTCGCCGAAGACCTTGAACTTCCAGCCGGTGTACAGGTTCAGCCCGCGGGGCACCGAACTGTCATACACGTACTCCAGCTTGCCACCGGCCATCTGGTCGTAGAAGTTGGGCTCCTGCAGGCTGAGCAGGTCGGTGCTCTGCAGCACATAGCGGTCGTGGCGGTACAGGAGGGAGGCCCGCACGCTGGCGAGCTCGCTGAAGGGCCAGCTCACCTGGTAGTTGGCGAGGTGGGTCTGCACCTTCACCACCCCGAAGCGGGAGACGCCCTGAAGGGTCTGGCGCTGCACGGTGAACCGTTTGTCCAGGCGGCGCTTGAGGTTGATGTAGGTGAGGAAGTAGTCGTTGTTGTTGAGGTCGAGCGCCAGGCGGAAGCCCCCGATGATCTTGTGGTCCTCGAAGAGGTCGCTGACGCCCATCTGGATCATGCCGCTCAGGCCCGGGTTCAGGTTCTGCGCGCCGGTGAAGGGTTGGTAGAAGGCCGCGTTATAGCTGTTGTCCACCTGGGTGAGCACCGCGTCGGTGGCGAAGTTGACGTGGTAGTTGCGTTGCTCGGGGAACACCAGGGGCCGGTCCGCCAGGGTGTCCCCGGGGGCTGCGGCGGCGGGGTTGGCGGCGATGGTCTGGGGCAGCGCTTCCAGCGGGCGGGCGGGCGGCGGGGCGCTCTCATCGCTGAACTGGTAGTTGTCCACGTTCACGGGCTCTCCGACGGGCCGCGGCACACGGGGGTCCACCTTCACCACCTGGTCCAGGGGGTCGTTCTGGTCGCCGAGCGGTTCGCGACGGTCGGGGCGTGCGCCGTTCGGTGAGGGATCGCCCACCCCGGGGGAGCCCGATGCGGTGCGCCCCACGCGCAGGTGATAGCGGCCGTTCTCGAACACGAGCTCGGCAAGGCGTCCGTTGCGGGCGTGCACATCGTGCTCCAGCACCGAGCGGCGGCCCCGGGTGATCCGGTCGTTCACGGCGAAGTAGCGGTAGTGGATCGTGGTGTCCACATGGCTCACCACACTGTCATAGCGCACGCGGTAACGGTCGCGGAGCCCCGAAGCATCACCCAGGTAGGTGTAGGCCATGCTGTCCAAGGGCATCGGGGCCGATTCATCGGCATAGGTGGTGTTCGTGAGCCGGCGTACGAGCGAGGAACGGCCGGCGAGGTCGTAGAGGAAGATGTCCTTGTGCCCGTTCACCAGGGCCACTTCCGCGTTGGCCGGCTGGCTGCGCAGGGTGTCATCCGTGCGGTCGCTGGAGAACAGGATCCCCCGGCCATCCAGGGTGAAGGACGGCTCCAGGTCGTCGAACTGATCGTTGGTGAGCTGTTCCTGCCGGTTGCCGATGAGGTAGTACAGGTAGAGGTCCGTCCGACCCTCCCGCACCGCGCTGAACACCATGTTCTGGCCATCCGGCGCGTACGCCATGGAAAGCAGCTTCTCCAGCATGAACACCGGTCGCACGCTGGTCTTGCGGTCGTCCAGGGTATAGGTCTTCAGGTAGAGCTCACCCTTGCGCTCCACGGCGAAGCTGAGGGCGCGGCTTCCCGGGTGCCAGGCCAGGACCGGATAGCTGCGGTCCACGATGCGGTTGAGCTTCTTCTCCCCCTTGGCGATGCGCCAGGTGCGTTGTTCGGACAGGTCGCGGACGTAGACCTTGTACTGGCCCAGCTCGTTGGTGACCCAGGCCGCGTAGCGCCCGTTGGGGCTCAGCTTGAACTGTGACCATGTGGTGCGCTTGCGGTGGCGGATGGGCAGTTCCTCGAGCACCACCGCCTCACGCATCTGTTCCTCCTTGGTGAAGCGGTCCTTGTAGTGGCCCAGGCAATCGATGGCGAGGTTCTTCAAGGGCACGCCGAGGACGTACATGAAGCCGCTCTCCACGTTGCGGCTCACCCGGGTCATGTACAGGATGTTGGGGATGACGCTCTGGCCGTACACGTCGGCCACGTAAGACCAGATCGCCTGGCCCATGAGCACGGCGTCCTCGCCTTCGAGCCGGTTGAACCGGTCGAAGCGCCCGGCGAGGATGCCGTCGCGCAGGCGGCTTGCCTGCATGGCGTCCATCGGACCTGACACATGGGCCACCAGCCCCTTGGTGTACCACTCGGGCAGGTTCATCAACGTGCTGTTCTTCAGCACCTCGCGCCAGTTGCCGCCGAACATCATCTGGTCCAGCATCACCTGGGCCACCCCGCTCCGCACCTGCTGATCGAGCCGAGCGTGATCGCCTTCGAAATACACGAAGACCTTGGTGCCCACGATCCGCGTGACGCCACCGATGTTGTACTGCTCATCACCGGTGATGCCGATGTTGCTCTGGCGGAAGTCGGACAGGGAATTGTACACCACGAACTGGACCCGCTCATCGAGGGCGATGTCCAGCTGTTTCTCCAGGTCCTTCAGGTGCTTGTGGCCGCTGAGGGAGACGAAGCGCGCCAGGTCGCGCCCCCCCTTGTAGAAATACGTCTCGAGCCGGTCGAACCGGTAGTACTGCCACAGGAACTCCTCGTGCTGGATCCGGTTCTTGCCGAACTCCTGCTGGGCGCCGTTGTAGAACTGGCCCTGCGACCGGGCGGTCGCCAGCAGGGCGGACAACAGGAGCAGGGTCGTGCGGGAGGTCCTGAGCACAGCGATGAAGATAACTACATTGGGCCGCCCTTGTTCGACGCGCCCTGCGCGAAGTTCAGGCTTTTCCGGGCATGCTGCACTGCATACCGTTCGTCTGCAATCCCTTTCAGGAGAACACCTGGCTGCTCCATGATGGCCGGGAGGCGTTGTTGGTGGACCCGGGCTGCTGGAACACGGCCGAGGAGCGTCGGGTGGAGGCCTATGTAACGCAGCACGGCCTGCGCGTGGTGCGTTGCCTGAACACCCACGGCCACATCGACCATGTGTTGGGGAACGCCTGGGCCCACCGCCGGTTCGGTCTCCTGCCGGAGATCCACGTGGACGACCTGGAGCTCCTGCGCCGCGCCCCGGCGATCGGCCAGCTGTACGGTGTGCCGTGCGAGGCTTCGCCCGAGCCGGCGGCCCACCTGGGGGAGGGGGATGAGGTGCGGCTCGGCGACCTCCGCTTCGAGGTGATGCATGTGCCGGGCCACAGCCCCGGGCACGTGGTGCTCTTCTGCCGCTCGGAAGGCCGCCTGGTGGGTGGTGACGTGCTCTTCCAAGGGAGCATCGGGCGCACGGACCTGCCCGGTGGCGACCTGGAGCAACTGCTGCACGGCATCCGGACCCGGTTGCTGGTGCTGGACGATGCGGTGGTGGTGCACAGTGGCCATGGCCCGGACACCACGATCGGTGACGAGCGGCGCGGCAACCCCTTTCTTCAGCCTACTTCGTTCCAGTGAGGCCGGCGAGGGCCCTCTGCCCCGTGGGCCGGCGCGATCCCAGGCGCCTCCTCCTCAACTCCCCAGGGCGGCCGCCCACCATGGCGTGCGGTCCCGGTGCCGATCACGGGTGATAGCTGTCCGGCTTGTACACCTTCTTTTTCCCTTCCAGCGCATTGGGCTTGATCGCGGGCGGGCATGCGAACCCCTTGGGATACCGCAGGAACAGGAATCGGATGCTGAGGATGAGCGGGCGATAGCGGCTGTTGAACCACTGCAGTTGGCCGAAACCCTTGTCCCCGGGGACCATGCTCACCACCGGGGTCTCCAGCGCAGGGATGATCAGCAGGCGGCCGCGGGTGCGGAAGCCATAACCCACCTTCACGTGCGCCTGGCCGATGAAGGACGGCGGCAGCTCCTGATCGGCCAGCACGAACGGATCGCCGGTGTAGCTGCGCGCACTGCCCACGTCGAGGTCGGCGTTCACGCCCAGGCTCAGCTGCACGAACTGCCGGTCGGCCGTTTGGAAGAACTTGTTGGCGTTCACGTGCACGCTGGCATAGTGGTCACGGAACGCGCCTGATCCGGGCAGCACCACGGATGAATCCGTTTCGGCCGGCCCGAACCGAAGCACGCCGATGTGGTCCTGGCGACCGTTCAGCCCTTTGTAGGCCAGACCGAAGTCCCAGTAGTCCAGGATCACCGGGTCGCGGGTGGCATGGAACCAGCCCACCTCCACGTAGGGTCCGAAGCGCCCGTTCGGGTCGAAGGTGGCCGTGTAGGTGGTGTCGGCGTTGCGGAACAGTTCGCGCTCCTCGTCGCCGAAGCGGGCCAGGGTGTAGGTGGCCCCCAGGCCGAAGTACAGCCCGCCGCGGCGCATCTTGCCATCCGTGGGGATGATCTCCGGCCGTTTGCGCTCGAACAGCCGCTGGGCGTTCAGCTGCGCGGGCAGGACCAGCAGGAGCAGCAGAGCGGCGAACGGGTGGCGCATGGAACGAAGTTCGGTGGCCATGCAGCTCCAACGTGGGGAACGAACCACAACGTATGAACGATCGCCGGTGAGCGGGATGCGCATCGGAGAGCACCGCAACGGGCCAGGCACGGGCGCCGCACACGTCGATCGGCCGCTGAGCTCGGGCAGCGCGGTGGCCGACCACGCGTCCTCAGCCCATGGGAACGCGGGTGCTGATCACGCTTCTGCTGCTGTCGTCCTGCACGAAGGACACCGGGTGCGCCGACCAAGACCTCCGCGCCCGGCACAAGGACGACCTGTGCACCATGGTCCGCCCCGGCGTGCGCGGCTGCGACGGCCGCACCAGGGGCCATGAACGCATGGCACGCCGCGAAGGCATCAGGGTGGTCGACCAGGGCGGGTGCTGAACGCGGGGCGGTCCGGCCGCCCGGGTGGAAGGGTGCCTGATGGTCATCGCGCCGTATCCAACAGCTCCAGCGCGCTCCGCTCCACCTCATCGCTCTCCCACCGTTCCTCGATGCCCGGCAGGGCGAGCACCTGCTCCATGATGCGGTCGTGGCGCAGGCCCTCGTTCCACGCGTCGGCGTAGGCGATGTCGCTGAACTTCACCTGGCTGTAGAGCGGCAGCCACTTGTCCGGGTGACGGGCCTGCAACCGGCCTTCGATCTTCTTGCGCAGGATGAAGCGGGGATCGGCCACCAGGTCGCGCATCTCCACGAAGTTGCGGAGGCTGAGGTCGGCGATGGCGTCGCCATTGGGCTTGCGCGCCTTGTGGTAGGCATCGAGCACCGTGCCCCAGTTGTCGTCGCCGTGCGCGTTCAGCAGGTCGTTCAGCACCTTGCAGTCCTCGTAGCCGGCGTTCATGCCTTCGCCATAGAAGGGCACGATGGCGTGGGCCGCATCGCCGATCAGGGCCACCTTGTCGCGGTGCGTCCAGGGCGAGCAGCGGATGATGGCCAGGCTGCTCTGGGGGTTGCGGAAGTACTGCTCGGCCAGGTCGGGCAGCAAGGGGATGGCATCCTTGAAGTGCGCCTCGAAGAAGCGCAGCAGGTCCTGCTCGTCCTTGATGGTGTCGAACGAGAACTCGCCCTCGTGCGGCATGAACAGGGTGCCGGTGAACCCGCCGTCCTGGTTGGCGAGGCCCATCATCATGAAGAGGCGCCGCGGCCAGATGTGCAGGCAGTTGGGGTCCATGCGCGGCGTGCCATCGGCGTTGGGCGGAAAGGCGATCTCCTTGTAGTCGTGCTCGATGTAGGTCTGGCTGAAGGTGAAGCGGCCCTTCATCATGGCCTGGCGCACGGCGCTCGGGGCCCCGTCGGCCCCGAAGACGACATCGGCCTTGATGCTCGCGACCGAACCGGTGACATCGTTGCGGAACGTACAGCGCGCATGGTCCAGGTCCACCTCCACGCACTGATGGTTGAAGTGCAGGTGCACGTTGGGCAGGGCCTCGGCCTCGGAGAGGAGCACCTTGTTGAGCTCGGCCCGACTGACGCTGTGGATCGCCCGTCCATCGATGCTGTAGGGAAGCCGCGTGAGCCCGCCGTCGCGGTCGTGCGTCATGCGCGCATGCACCGGCACCACGATGCGTTCCACCGCCTCGTGCACACCCGCCGCGCGCAGGGCCGTCCAGCCGCGGTGGCTCACCACCAGGTTGATGCTGCGCCCGGCGTACACGTTGGTCCGGCGCGGATCGCCCCGCCGCTCGAACACGTTGACCCGATGACCGCGCTTGGCGAGGAACACGGCCAGAAGGCTTCCGACCAGCCCGCCGCCGACGATGGTGATGTTCTTCATGGCAGCATGCGAAGATGAACGGGTGCGAGAGCGCAACAGAGCGCCCCCTCGCACTCTCGCACTTCCGCACCGATCGACAACCAGTTCATGACAGACACTCCTTCAGGACCTCTCCGAACCACCACACGTCCTCGAAGCTGTTGTACAGCGGCACCGGGGCCACGCGGATGACGTTGGGCTCGCGCCAGTCGGCGATCACACCACGCTCGGTGATGCGGTCGAAGAGCGCCTTGCCGTGGCCGTGCGCCAGGATGCTCAACTGGCAGCCGCGCTGGACCGCGTCCGATGGGGTGATCACTTCGAGGCGTGTGCCGGTGGCCTTCTCCACGTCGGCGATGATGAACGCGAGGTAGGCCGTCAATTGTTCGCTCTTCGCGCGAAGATGGGCGATGCCGGCCCGGTCGAAGAGCTCCAGCGCCACGCGGTGCACGGCCATGCTGAACACCGGTGCATTGCTCACCTGCCAGGCCTCGGCGGTGGGCATGGGGCTGAAGGTGCGGTCCATCTTGAAGCGCTCGCGCTTGTCATGCCCCCACCAGCCCGCGAAGAGCGGCAGCTGCTTGCCGAGGTGACGCTGGTGCACGAAGGCGCCGGCCACGCTGCCCGGCCCGCTGTTGAGGTATTTGTAGCTGCACCAGCAGCCGAAGTCCACGTTCCAGTCGTGCAGCTTCAGGTGAAGGTTGCCGGCGGCGTGCGCCAGGTCGAAGCCGGCCGTTGCACCCACCGCATGCGCGGCCTTGGTGATGGCCTGCATGTCGAAGGCCTGGCCCGTGTAGAAGTTGACGCCGCCGAAGCAGACCAGCGCGAGCTCCTCCCCCCGTTCAGCGATGGCGGCCACGATGTCCTCCGTCCGGAGGGTGTGCTCACCGGCGCGGGGCTGCACCTCGATCAGGTCGGTGTCCGGGTCGCCTCCATGGAAGGCGATCTGCGAGGCGAAGGCGTAGGTATCGCTCGGGAACGGCCGTGTTTCGGTGAGGATCTTCCGCCTTTTTCCAGCAGGCCGATAGAAGCTCACCATCAGGAAGTGCAGGTTGCTGGTCAGCTGGTTCATGGCCACCACCTCCTCGGGGAGCGCGCCCACGAGGCGGGCCAGCGACGGCGTGAGCTCCTCGTGGTAGCTGTACCACGGGTGCTTCGCCTGGAAATGCCCCTCCACCCCGAAGCGCGCCCAGTCGTCCAGCTCCTGCTTCAG
>JAEUSW010000055.1 GCA_016788285.1 Flavobacteriales bacterium | reverse complement strand
ACCCCGGAGTTCGTCGATTTCGCCACGGCCATCGACCGGCGCGACCTGGGCAAGGGCATCGAGCTGGCCTGTGTGCACAACCCGTCCAACGAGCTGTTCAGCCTGCGCTACATCCTGGACCTGGGCACCGACCACGACAAGGCGATGGAGGTGGCCGTGAAATACCTGCCCTACCTGGGCACCAGCCGCTACAGCGCGCCGGAGCTCCGAAAGGAGCTCTTCAAGCTGGGCCTGTCCATGGATGTGTTCGTAGGCAACGACCGGTGCTACGTGACCCTCAGCGGTCTGGAGCGGAACCTGCGTCAGGGCGTGGTGATGCTCGAGCATGTTCTGGCCGATTGCCGTCCCGATGCGGAAGCCCTGACCGGGTTGATCGCGGACATCCGGAAGGAGCGCCAGGACCAGGCCCGGAACAAGGGGGTGCTGCTCTCCGGCGCCCTCTTCAGCCAGGCCCGGTACGGCGCACGTTCCCCCTTCAACGATGTGCTCACCGACGCGGAACTGAACGCATTGAGGCCGGAGGAGCTGGTGGCCCGCCTCCATGGGCTCACCTCCTACAAGCACCGCGTGTTCCACTACGGAAGACAGGGGATCGACCAGGTGGAGGCCCTCCTGCGCGAGCTGCACGCCACCCCCGCGGAACTGCGGGCCCTGCCTCCGGAGCGTCCGTATCCCGAAGTGCCGACCGCCCGCAACGAGGTGCTCTTCGCCGAATACGACATGGTGCAGACCGAGATGCTGCTCGTGAGCAAGGCGGGCCCTTTCGATGTGCAGAAGATGCCCTACGCGGCGCTGTTCAATGAGTACTTCGGCAGCGGTCTCAGCAGCATCGTGTTCCAGGAGATCCGCGAGTCCAAGGCGCTCGCCTACGGGGCGAGCGCGAGCTACACCACCCCGGCCGAGAAGCAGGAAGCGCACTACGTGCGCGCCTTCATCGGCACGCAGGCGGACAAACTCCCCGATGCGGTGGACGCGATGCTGCGCCTGATGAACGACATGCCCATGGCGGAGGCCCAGTTCGAGGGCGCGCGGACCGCCGCGCGCAAAGTGATCGCCAGCACGCGCATCACCCGGGAGAACATCTACTGGCAGTGGGACGCCGCCCAACGTCGGGGCCTGGACACGGACGTCCGCAAGCTCGTCTATGACAGGATCCCACTGATCACCCTGCAGGACATGAAGGCCTTCTTCGATCGCGAGATCAAAGGGCGGCCATACACCTACTGCGTCATCGGCAAGGAGAGCGCCATGGACATGAACGCCCTGGAGCGCCTGGGCCCGGTGCGGAAGCTCGAGAGGGCCGAGCTGTTCGGGTTCGAGGTGACCCCCTGAGGCAGCGCATGACCCGGTAGCGATGTCCATGTCCTGAAGCCCATCCCATGAAGCACATCCTCTTCGCCGCGTTGTCCGTCGCGACCCTGGTGGTTCGCGCACAGACCTACTTCTACGTCGATCACATCACGGTGGTGCCCGGCACGCCCACGCCACAGGACAACATCACGATCTCCCTTTCCGGGGGGCTGGCCAGCACGGGCGCCTACGTGGTCAGCGCTTCGGCCAGTGTCACGGGCAACACCGTCACGCTGAACGTGGTGGCCGCCGATCCAGGCGGGTTCACCGTCATCGTGCCGCACACCGAACAGATCCCGGTGGGCCCCCTGCCGGCAGGCACCTACACCATCGTGATCAACGGGACCTTCGTCGGCGACTTCGCCCCGCAACCCGAGCACACCTTCGTCGTGTCCGGCGGAGGCCAGCTTCCCGCCTGTGACAGCCTCGACGTGATCTCCGTGCACTGGGCACCCTTCGATCCGGGAACGGTGGAGGTGATGGTGAGCAATGGCAGCAGTGAACTGTTCGACTATCCGGCCTTCGTGCTGCTCGACGACCAGGGCGACACCCTCGCGATGGAGCAACCGGTGTTCTTCGGGATCGGGGGCGGTCCGCAGATCCACGCGCTCACCGTGCATCCCTTGGCGCAGGTGCCCGCCAGCCCCTTCACGGCCACCTTGCACCTGTGGACCTCGTTCTTCGACAGCCTGGCCTGCGAGCTGCCCGTGAACGTCGACCTCTGTCCACCCGGTCCCTGCGTGCCGGTGCAGGTGCATCTGGGCAACTTCGGCGGGGCCATCGTCACCGGCCTGTTCGATTGGAACCTGCTGGATGGCGGCGGGAACACCGTGTTCTCCGGCACCTTGGAACTGGGGGCGCTCGAGTTCGACAGCGCCACGGTATGCCTGCCGCCCGGGTCCTATACCCTGACGATGGTGCAGCCTCAGCCCGTGGGCGGGCAGCTGGTGTACGGGGTGAGCGCGGGTCCGCTGGGCCTGTCGACCGTCTCCGAGTCGTTCGTGTCCGGCGGCACGGTGAACGAACTGCCGTTCACCCTGTACGAAGCGTGCATCAACGCGGGCCAGTCCGTGGGCGAAGCACCCGCGGGGGATGAGCTGAACGTGTACCAGGAGGGCGGGCGCGTGGTCGTCAGCTCTGCAGAGCCGCTGGGCGTGGTGGAACTGCTCGACATGCGCGGCCGCTCCTGCGCACAGGTCCCGGCGGGCGGGACCCGGTGCGTGCTGACGACCGACGGAGTCGCCGCCGGGGTGTTCCTGGTGCGGGTGGTGGGCGATGGCACGGTGAGGACCCGTCGCGTGGTCGTGCCCTGACCCGCGCAATTGCGACCTTCGGCCCATGACCGGAGGAACGCATGAGATCACGGCGGGGATCATCAACATCGGCGACGAACTGCTGATCGGTCAGACGATCAACACCAACGCCTCGTGGCTGGGCGAACAGCTTTCCCTGCAGGGCATCAGGCCTGTGGAGGTGCGCACCATCGGCGATGACCGGGAGCAGATCCTGACGACGTTGAGCGGGGCCACGGCGGACGTGGTGCTGATCACCGGGGGATTGGGCCCCACCAAGGACGACATCACAAAACACACCTTGTGCGCCTTCTTCGGCACCCGGCTGACCCGAAGGCCGGAGGTGGAAGCGCGCATCGAGGCCCTGTTCGCCCGGATGGGGCGCCCCCTGCTGGACATGAACCGGTCACAGGCCGACCTGCCGGAAGCCTGCACGGTGATCCCCAACCTGAACGGAACGGCCAGCGGCATGTGGTTCGAACGGCCGCGCGATGACCGCGATACCCCGCGCGTGTTCATCAGCCTGCCCGGCGTGCCATACGAGCTCAAGGGGATGATGGAGTCCGAGGTGCTGCCCCGCCTGCGGTCGACCTTCTCACCCCCGGTGATCGTGCACCGGACGCTGCTCACCACCGGGGCCGGGGAGAGCCAGGTGGCCACCCGGATCGCGGCCTGGGAGGAAGGGCTCGAAGGAACGGGCATCAAGCTGGCCTACCTCCCGAGCCCGGGTCTGGTGAAGCTGCGGCTGAGCGCCTACGCCAACCGCGACGCGCAGGAGGCCCGCGAGCGGGTGGACCGCAAGGCGGACGAACTGCGCGCCTTGATCCCCGACCTGGTGTTCGGCGAAGGGACCACCCGCCTGGAGGAGGTGGTGGGAGGGCTTCTCCGCCAGGCAGGGCACACGGTGAGCCTCGCCGAGAGCTGCACCGGGGGCTACCTCAGCCACTTGATCACCAGTGTGCCCGGCAGCTCCGCCTATTACATCGGTGGTGTGGTGAGCTACGCGAACGCCGTGAAGATGGAGGAACTGGGGATCCCGGCGGGGATGCTCGAACTGAACGGGGCGGTGAGCCGGCCGGTGGTGGAGCAGATGGCCTCCGGTGTCCGGCAGGGCCTGCGGACGGACTGGAGCATCGCGCTGAGCGGGATCGCCGGCCCGGATGGCGGCACGCCCGAAAAACCCGTGGGCACCGTATGGATCGCCGTGGCCGGCCCCGATGGCGTGCGCTCCACCATGGCCCTGTTCCCGGGAAGCCGCGATCTGGTGATCAAGCGCAGTGCGATCGCCGCGCTGAACATGCTGCGCAAACGGCTGCAGCGGTCCGAGCCGTGAGCCGCTCCCCCTACACCGGCTTCCGCACCACCATGCTGTAGCCCAGCGCGTAGGGCCCCTTGGTACCTTCACGGTTCCGGCGCGGCCAGCCGGTGGCGATCACCAGGCGTGCGAACGCCCAGTACACCCGGTTCATGAAGCCCACGGGGAAGAACTTGTTCACACAGTCCATCAGCACGTCGGCATGGCCTCCGTAGGCCATGATGTGCCGTGTTTCCAACCTTGCGTCCTTGGCCAGGTGCTTCAGGGAGAACTCCGAGAAGTGCATGTACTCGTGCGGATACTCACCCATCCAATAGGCGAACGGCGCGGTGATCACCATGTGCCCGCCGGGCTTCAGGATGCGCCTCAGCTCGGCCAGGAAGACATGCGGCCGGGTGATGTGCACCAGCATGTCCGAGGCCAGGATCGAGTCGAAATGATCGTCGGGGAAAGGCAGGCGCTGCTCGGCGTTGAGGTCGATGAAGTGGTCGAGCACGTCCTTGGCATGGGGGCTGCCCGCCCAGTCCACGCAGACCACCT
This sequence comes from Flavobacteriales bacterium, assembly GCA_016788285.1. Classification (GTDB taxonomy): domain Bacteria; phylum Bacteroidota; class Bacteroidia; order Flavobacteriales_F; family PHOS-HE28; genus PHOS-HE28. Next base: position 3,407 of record JAEUSW010000055.1, on the reverse strand, counting down.
CGGTGGCCTTGGGCTTGTACAGTTCGTAATACGGCACCGGTCCGCAGCCCACGTCCAGCACACGGCCGGTGATGTGTTGCTCGATCAGCGGCAGGTAGTGGGCGTGCTGGAGCTCCGCGATGTAGAGGGAGCCTCCGAAGATGCCACGTCGGTTCGTGACGAAGCGTCCCGACCGCGGATCGCGAACGATCCGGGAGGGACGCCATTTCTCAGGGTCGCGCATGCAGGTGCCACGGTCCGGAGCACCGGCGGGCGGTGCGAAGATATCCGGCCGCCCCGTCCACCCAAGCACCTCAGGCCCGGCGGGTCACCAGCACGTACCCCAGGGAATAGGTCTCCCGGGTGCGCTCGCGGTCGCGCCTCAGCCAGCCGGAGAAGTCCAGGATGCGCACCAGGCCCATGAAGAGCCGATGCCCGAGGCCGGAGGGGAACATCTTGTTCAGGGTGTCCATCAACACATCGGCCTGCCCGCCATAGGACCGCAACACCTGCACCTGCTGGCCGGACCGGGCGCAGAGCTCCTCCAAGGCGAACCGGCTGGGGTGGAAGAAGTCGTTCGGGTACTCGCAGAGCCAGTAGATGAACGGCGTGGTGAGCACAAGGTGTCCGCCAGGCCTGAGCACGCGGCTGATCTCGCGCATGAGCGCCCAAGGGTCGCGCACGTGGGCGATGACGTCGGTGAGGAGGACGGCATCAAAGGAGGCATCGGGGAAGGGGAGGGGACGATCGATATCGGCCACCACGTCCACCACGGCCCGTACGCGCTCGTCGGCGCTGCGGTCCACGCAGGTGACCGAGGAGGCCTTGGGCCGGTACACCTCGTAGTAGGGGGCCGTGCCGCAGCCCAGGTCGAGGACATCCCCGGCGATGTAGGTCTGGATCATGGGCACGTACTCCACGCACTGGAGGTCGGCGATGTAGTGGGAGCCCGCCCATACCCGGGTGCGGTCCGCCCGGAAGCGGCCGGTCCGCGGGTCTTTGACGAGCCTCGAGGGGCTCCATTGGTCGGGGTGGCGCATCGCCAAGGCACTGGGAACGCGGCAGTTGAACGTTCGGAGGGGCTGGGAGGTTCCGGGATCGTGGATGAGCAGGGAAGATCCCTATATTTGCGCCCCCGAATCCGTAATGCCATGTCCAAGGTCTGCCAGATCACCGGCAAGCATGTGATCACCGGTCACAAGGTGAGCCACTCCAACGTGAAGACGAAGCGCACCTTCGCCCCGAACCTTCAGGACAAGCGCTATTTCGTGCCCGAGGAGAACAAGTGGGTCACGATCCGCGTGAGCGCGGCCGGCATGCGCACCATCGACAAGCTGGGCATCACCGAGGCCCTGAAGCGCGCACGCGCCAAAGGCTTCTACACCGCCTGATCGGTCCAACACCAACGAAGCATCCAGTCATGGCCAAGAAAGGGAACCGCGTACAGGTGATCCTGGAGTGCACCGAGCACAAGACCTCGGGCCAGCCGGGCACGTCCCGCTACATCACCACGAAGAACAGGAAGAACACGTCGGAGCGGATGGAACTGAAGAAGTACAATCCGATCCTGCGCCGGATGACCGTTCATAAAGAGATCAAGTAACCAGCGCCTCGGCGCGTGAGACATGGCAAAGAAGGTCGTTGCTACCCTGAAGAAAGCGGACGCCAAGGTGTTCACCAAGGTCATCCGCATGGTGAAGAACGCCAAGACCGGGGGCTACCAGTTCCAGGAATCGGTGATGCCCGCCGACGAGGCGGACAAGTTCCTCGCCCAGAAGAAGTGATCGTCCGCACCATCGGACGTGCAAAGGCCTGCGCCATCCGGCTCGGGCCTTTGTGCATACGGGCATGACCATGGCGTTCTTCGGACTCTTCGGCAAGGACAAACCCCAGGCCCCGGCCGAGCGCGAGGCCCTGAGCGCGGGCCTCGAGCGCTCGCGTGGCGGCCTGCTCGGGAAGCTCGGGCGCATGCTGGTGGGCCGCAGCACCGTGGACGATTCGGTCCTCGATGACCTGGAGGAGGTGCTCGTGAGCAGCGACGTGGGCGTGGAGACCACCCTGACGATCATCCGCCGGGTGCAGGAACGGGTGGCCCGCGATAAATACGTCGGTACCGACGAACTGGACCGCATCCTTCGGGAGGAGATCATCGACCTGATGAAAGACCCGCCGCCGGTCAGGTCGGAGGCCCGCCCCTACGTGATCATGGTGGTGGGCGTGAACGGCGTGGGCAAGACCACCACCATCGGCAAGCTGGCCCACCGGCTGAAGAAGGGCGGCATGAGCGTCATGCTGGGCGCCGCCGACACCTTCCGCGCCGCCGCGGTGGACCAATTGCGCATCTGGAGCGAGCGTGTGGGCGTGCCCATGGTGTCCCAAGGCATGGGTGCCGATCCCGCGGCCGTAGCCTATGATGCGGTGGAGAGCGCCAAGGCCCGTGGCGTCGACGTGGTCATCATCGACACCGCCGGCCGCCTGCACAACAAGGTGAACCTGATGCACGAGCTCACCAAGGTGCGCAACGTGATGCGCAAGGTGGTGCCCGACGCGCCCCATGAGGTGCTGCTCGTGCTGGACGCCAGCACCGGGCAGAACGCCATCGAGCAGGCCCGACAGTTCACCAAGGCCACGGATGTCACCGCACTGGCGCTCACCAAGATCGATGGAACGGCCAAAGGCGGGGTGGCCATCGGCATCAGCCACGAGTTCCAGGTGCCGATCCGCTATCTGGGGATCGGGGAGGGCATCGACGACCTGCAGGAGTTCGACCGGCGGACCTTCGTGGAAGGCCTGTTCGCCCGGGAGTGAACGGAGCGGCTCAGACCGCCTGGCGCTCGCCGTGCTCGCCGTCCCCGGACATCTCGATGTCCATCTTCACACCCAGCAGTTCCGCGAAGTAGGTGCTGGACTCGAGCATGAACTCGTCGTCCTCCTCCACCACCCAGATGATGCGCACCGGGGTGCCCATGAGCTGGGCCTCGCGCACGCGGCCGAGCAGGATGTAAAGGGCCTTCAGCGAGGAGGAGTTGAAGTAGGTGAGCGCGATCCGAAGGGTCACCGGACCCCGGTTCACCGAGAGGAAGATGTCCAGCCACTGGATGATCGGCTGATAGAACTCCTGGGCGTGCTCGGGGATCGAGACACCGGTGATCGAACAATGGCCGGTCGCGGGCTCGAAGTGCACTTCGGGGGTGGTGCGGGAGGCGGGGAGGTGGAGCGTGTGCATCGCGCGGGGATCAGGAACGGAGAAGCGTGGTCACCTGGCTGGTGCACCGGTAAACGCCGTCGGGCTCAGGGCGGACATCCGCGGTGATGCGGTTGCCCACCTTGCGGGCGATCTGCAACATGCCCAGGCCGGCGCCGCCCTTCTCACCGAAGGCGGGGTCCTGCAGCTGCTGCTTGAAGGCCTCGGCGATCTGCTCGGAGGT
>JAEUSW010000032.1 GCA_016788285.1 Flavobacteriales bacterium | reverse complement strand
GGCCTCCATCCCCGACCTGGTCACCTTCTGCCGGGCGCGCCTTGTTCCGGGGGGGCTGTTCATGGCCTTCTGCCCAAACGGCAGCGACGCCTACCGCCGCCGGGAGCCGGGCCTGTTCCACGTCAACTGGGGATCGCTGCACCCCAACTACCTCGACATCCCTTTTGCGCGCCACCTGTTCCGGGAGGTGCCCCACCTGATCCTCACCGGCGACTGGACCTACGACACCACGGAACTGGCGGCATGGGACCAACGTTCGCAACGCGTGGGCACACGAGAGGACGGCAAGGAGCTGCTGATCATCGCGGTGCTGTGAGCGAACGATGGTCCCTCACCATACGGCACCATGGCCATACGGGCTCTCGTTTCGCAGGCCATGGATGTCAACGCCGGTGCACGGACGCCTATCTTCGTGACGGGCCCTCCTGGCAGGACGACCGTGGAGATACCATGGGCCAACCCGGCCGTTCCCCCACATTCTGCAATGCAGATCATGCGACCACCAGCACGTTGAACATGACAAGAAGCGATCCGCCAGCGATCCGTTCGGCCTATGTGATCCTGGGAATAGCTGCGCTATTGACCTGGGTCGTGCTGTTCTCTGCCGGCATCCTGATGAACTCCCAACCCTATCGGGAAGCCTTGGGCGCCGGGGCGATCAACATGACCAATCTGGTGAACGCCATCTTGATCTATACGCCCACGAACATCGCCCTGCTCTGCATCCTGGCCGCCTTGACCGGCGGATGCGCCAGCCGGATCCAAAGCCTGAACGGGATCCTGTCACGCATCGAGCACGCCCGTGCTTCAGGAGATACGGAACGGGTCGAGCGCTTGGAGATCCGCAGGCAGTTCATGTTCGAAAGCCCCTTCCAGGCGATGCTGAGAGGATTCCTGGTCTTCATCGCCTCGGTGAGCGGCATGCTGATCATCAGTGCCGAGCCCTTCACGGACCCAAGCCCGGAGCAATTCACGCGCCTGGCGTCGCTGCTGAGCACCTTGTCATTCGTTTTCGGATTCGATCCGTCGCGGCTGGAGGACGTGATCCAAAGCCTATCCGGTCGAATGTTCAAAGGCAAGGACAACAGACCTTCCTGACCACCACCTGGTCCTGTCGGTCGGGCGACCCGTTAAGCTGGGTCCCTTGGCCCGGTGATCACCGCACCTCCGCCCCCGGCCCCACCGCATCCTTCGGCTGCACGAACACCAGCTTGCCCGCGGCATCCTCGGCCATCAGCACCATGCCCTGGCTCTCCACCCCGCGCATCTTGCGCGGCTCCAGGTTGGCCACCAGCACCACCTGCTGGCCCGGCAGCTGCTCCGGCGCGTAGTGCATGGCGATGCCGCTGACCACGGTGCGCGGCTGCGCCTCCCCGATGTCGATGCTCAGCTTCAAGAGCTTGTCGGCCTTCGGCACGCGCTCGGCCGCCACGATGGTGCCCACGCGCAGGTCGAGCTTCGCGAAGTCGTCGAAGGTGATGTTCGGCTTCGACGGTCCAACAGGCGCCCCGCCTGTTGCGCCCTCACCAGGAGCGACCTGCGCCTGCCCCACCCCCTGCTCCTGCGGCACGTTCGCGTGCAACCGCTCGACCTCCGGCTGGATCTCCGCGTCGGTGATGGGCTTGAAGAGGTGCTCCGGCTTGCCCATCTCCTGGCCTGCACCGATGAGGTCACTGCGGAAGGCCTCGCTCCACGGCAGCGCGCTGATGCCGAGCATGCGGCGCAGCTTCGCGGCGGTGTGCGGCAGGAAGGGCTCCAGCACGATGCTGAGCACCGCGGCCACGTTGAGGCTGTTGGCCAGGATGGTGCGCGTGCGCACCGGATCGGTCTTCTCCAGCTTCCACGGCTCGCTGTCGCTGAGGTACTTGTTGCCGGCGCGGGCCACGTTCATGGCGCTGCCCAGCGCATCGCGCAGACGGAAGTGGTCGATGTGCTTCGCCACCTCCTCCGCGCTGCCGTGCACCGCGCTCCACAGGGCGACATCCATGTCGAGCTTCTCCCCGACCTCGGGCGCCTTGCCGTCGTAGTACTTGTGGCACAGCACGAACACGCGCTGCACGAAGTTGCCGATGATGGAGACGAGCTCGTTGTTGTTCTTGTCCTGGAAGTCCTTCCAGGTGAACTCGCTGTCCTTCTGCTCGGGGATGATGGTGGCCA
>JAEUSW010000019.1 GCA_016788285.1 Flavobacteriales bacterium | reverse complement strand
GCTGTCGCCGGTGTGGATGCCCATCGGATCGAAGTTCTCGATGCTGCAGATGATGGTGACGTTGTCGTCCTTGTCGCGCAGCAGCTCCAGCTCGTACTCCTTCCAGCCGAGCAGGGCCTTGTCGATCATCACCTCGTGGATGGGGCTGATCTGCAGGCCGTGCTTGAGCAGCTTGTCGAACTCGGCGGGGTCCTTGACGAAGCTGGCGCCGGCACCACCGAGCGTGTAGCTGGCGCGGATCACCAGCGGGAAACCGAACTCCTGGGCCACCTTCTTGCCCTCGAGGAAGCTGGTGACGGTCTTGCTGGGCGCCATGGGCACGCCGATGCGTTCCATCAGCAGGCGGAACTGCTCGCGGTTCTCGGTGATGTCGATGGCCTTGGTGTCCACGCCGATCATGCGCACGCCGTACTGCTGCCAGATGCCGAGCTTCTCGCACTCGATGGCGAGGTTGAGGGCGGTCTGGCCGCCCATGGTGGGCAGCACGGCGTCGATCCGGTGCTTCTTGAGGATCTCCTCGATGCTCTCGGAGGTGAGGGGCTTGAGGTAGACGTTGTCGGCCGTGACCGGGTCGGTCATGATGGTGGCCGGGTTGCTGTTGATCAGCGTGACCTCGATGCCTTCGTTGCGGAGGGAGCGGGCCGCCTGACTACCGCTGTAGTCGAACTCGCAGGCCTGGCCGATGACGATCGGTCCCGATCCGATGATCAGGACGGACTTGATGCTGTGGTCTTTGGGCATGTCCGGTAGCTGGGTACCGGAGCACAAAGGTACCCGCGCGCCCGGGCCGGGGCGGGGATCGTGGAAAAGCCGGGGGGATCGTGGAGAAGAAATGCCCATGTGCGCAGGTGGTTTCCACGCACCACGGCCCTCCCGCCATGTGCATGTGCGCATCTGGGCCCGCGTTCCGGACCGCCCGCCAGGAGCACATGGTCGCATGCGCACGACCCGTCCCGCCCTGCGGGATGTTCACCTGCGCACCTGGTCCCGTGGTCCCACCCCTTCCCTGCTCCCGATCTTCGCCCCATGCCCGCCGACCAGCTCTTTGCCCACGGCCCCCTCTCCATCGCCCACCGGGTGAGCGGCACGGGCCCGGTGCATGTGCTGGCCTTCCACGGCTACGGCGGCTCGGTGCGCGACTTCGACCCGGCGGTGGCGGCCTGGGGGCCCCGGGTGACGCTGCACGCCTTCGACCTGTGGTTCCATGGCGGCAGCCGCTTTCCGCCCGGGCGCACGGTGGACCACCCCCTGCGGCCCGCGGAATGGCGGGACCTGATGCAGGCCTACCTGGACCACCAGGGCATCGAGCAGGCGTGGTACGCGGGGTTCAGCCTCGGCGGGCGGATGGCGCTGAGCCTGCTGGAACAGCTGCCCGCGCGCAGCGCCGGCCTGCTGCTCTTCGCCCCGGACGGCCTGGTGCGCAACCCCTGGTACCGCGCCCTGAGCCGCTACCGGGTGGGCCGCCAGCTCTACCACCGCTTCCTGCACCGCCCCGAGGGCTGGTTCCGCGTGGTGGACACCGTGCACCGCACCGGCCTCATCAGCACCAAGTTCCACCAGTTCCTCACCCAGCACACGGACAACCCCGCCAAGCGCCAGCTGGTGCACGACGTGTGGCTGAGCCTGCGGGCCATCGAGCCCGATCCGGGGGGGGTGGTGCGCCACCTGCGGACGCACGACCTGCACGCCCACCTGCACCTGGGCCGCTTCGACCGGGTGATCCGCCTGCCCTGGGGCCAGGCCTTCGCGCGGCGCGACCCCGCCCGCATCCACCTGCACGTGCACGAGCGGGGCCACCTGGTGATGGTGCCCCCCGTGCTGGAGCCCATCCCCGCCGGGCTCGGCTGGGCCTGAAACGGAAAAGGGGGCCGCAGCCCCCTCGATCCGGAACCGGGCGGGCCCGGTGGACGGCTTACTTCTTGCCCTTGGCCTCGTCGCTCACCGTGAGCTTCTTGCGGCCCGCCTTGCGGCGGCTGGCCAGCACGGCACGGCCGGCGGCGGTGCTCATGCGCTTGCGGAACCCGTGCTTGTTGGCGCGCTTGCGTCGGCTGGGCTGGTACGTGCGTTTCATGGCTACGGGTCGTTCGTTGGGGGCGCAAAAATAGTCCTTCCGGCCGATCCGGCAAGCCCCCTACCGCGGACCGAAGCGCAGGCGGTCCAGACCGAAGGGGGCCACCGCCCCCCCTTGCAGCTCCACCAGCAGGCGCCCCTCGGCGTCCACCTCCAGCGGCCGGGCCTCGATCGGCGCGCCGTCCAGCTCCATGGGCAGCCAGCGGCCCCGCCCCCAGAGCGCGTCGCGGTAGTCGGCCTCCAACCCCGCCCGGTGGCCCAGGGCCTGCCGCCACCGCAGCTCCAGGCGGTCCAGCAGGCCGGTGAGCAGGGCCTCGGGATCCACCGTCCGCCCCAGCTCCAGCCGCACGCTGGTGGCCAGGGCCCCGTCCACGTCGCCGTCGCTGTTCACGTTGAGGCCGATGCCCAGCACCGAATGGCGCACCCGCCCGCCCTGCAGCTCGTTCTGGATGAGGATGCCCGCCACCTTGCGCGGACCCACCAGCACATCGTTGGGCCACTTGACCATCACGTCGGGGACGCCGATGCGCTGCAGGGCGTCGCGCACCGCCAGGGCGGCGAACTGCGCCAGCACGAACTGGTGCCCGGCATCGAGCCCGTCCGGCCGCAGCACCACGCTGAAGGTGAGGTCGAGCCCGGGCTGGCTCCGCCAGGGGCGGTCGCGCTGGCCCCGGCCGAAGGTCTGTTCGCGGGCCAGGATGACGGTGCCGTGCTGCACTTCCGTCAGGTGCAGCAGATCGGCAGCATGCTTGTTGGTGCTGTCGACGGTCGCCAGTTCGATGCGGGCCGACCCGATCATGGTCCTCGCGGGCAAGGCGCCTGCGGCCACGACGGCGGCAGGGGAACTTGCTACCTTTGAACGACCAAGATACACCGGATGAAGAAAGCGCAGGGCGCGGGGAACAGCGCCCGCTTGGTGGAGGCCGTGATCCAAGGCATCCAGGAGGTGAAGGGCAAGGACATCGTGCGCATCGATCTGCGGGGCATGCCGAACCGGGTGTGCGACCAGTTCGTTGTGTGCCACGGCGACTCGGACACGCAGGTGGAGGCCATCGCCGGCTCGGTGGAGAAGTTCGCCCGCGAGAAGGCCGGTGAACGCCCCTGGCAGGTGGAGGGCCTTCGCAACGCCGAGTGGGTGCTGCTCGACTTCGTGGACGTGGTGGTGCACATCTTTCACCGCGCCAAGCGTGAACACTACGGCCTGGAGCACCTGTGGGCCGATGCCGCCAGCCAACGCTACGACAACGTGGCCTGACGAACCGACCGAACCGTGGAACAACCCAACACCGAACGCCCCCGGGGCGACAAGGACCGTCCCAAGCGCTCCTTCAACTTCTACTGGATCTACGGCATCATCATCGTGGTGATCCTGTCGATCAACCTCTTCACCATGAGCGGCGGCCTGGTGGAGATCGAGCCCACCGAGTACAGCACCTTCGTGGCCGCCGGCGACGTGGACCGCGTGGTGGTGATCAACGACGAGGTGGCCCACGTGTACATCAAGAAGGACCGCCTGGGCAACCCGCCCCACAAGGACCGCATCCGCGGCAACGTGATGAGCGGCAGCAACGTGGCCGGACCGCACTACGCGTTCAACATCGGCAGCATCGACGCCTTCCAGGCCGAGCTCAAGAAGGACTACGACGCCCAGAAGGTGCGCTACAGCTTCAAGCACCAGGACAACTGGGGCCGCGAGATCCTGCAGTGGGTGCTCTTCGTGGGCATCATGATCGCCATCTGGATGTTCGTGATGCGCCGCATCGGCGGCGGCGCCGGCCCCGGCGGCCAGATCTTCAACATCGGCAAGAGCCGCGCCCAGCTCTTCGAGGGCGGCAAGAGCACCAACATCACCTTCAACGACGTGGCCGGCCTGGACGAGGCCAAGGAGGAGCTGCAGGAGATCGTGGACTTCCTGAAGAACCCCAAGAAGTACACCGACCTGGGCGCCAAGATCCCCAAGGGCGCGCTGCTGGTGGGGCCCCCGGGGACCGGCAAGACCCTGCTGGCCAAGGCCATCGCCGGCGAGGCCAACGTGCCCTTCTTCAGCCTCAGCGGCTCGGACTTCGTGGAGATGTTCGTGGGCGTGGGCGCCAGCCGCGTGCGCGACCTGTTCAAGCAGGCCAAAGAGAAGGCGCCGGCCATCATCTTCATCGACGAGATCGACGCCATCGGCCGCGCCCGCGGACGCAGCATCAGCATGGGCGCCAACGACGAGCGCGAGAACACCCTCAACCAGCTCCTCACCGAGATGGACGGCTTCGGCACCAACAGCGGGGTGATCCTCATCGGCGCCACCAACCGCGCCGACGTGCTCGACCGCGCCCTGCTGCGCCCCGGCCGCTTCGACCGCCAGATCTTCGTGGACATGCCCGACCTCAACGGGCGCATGGCCATCTTCAAGGTGCACCTCAAGCCCCTGAAGCTGGACACCACCGTGGACGTGGAGTTCCTGGCCAAGCAGACCCCCGGCTTCAGCGGCGCCGACATCGCCAACATCTGCAACGAGGCCGCCCTCATCGCCGCCCGCAAGAAGAAGAAGACCATCGACCGCCAGGACTTCCTCGACGCCGTGGACCGCGTGATCGGCGGCCTGGAGAAGAAGAACAAGATCATCACCACCGACGAGAAGAAGGCCATCGCCTACCACGAGGCCGGCCATGCCACCGTGAGCTGGCTGGTGGAGCACGCCTCGCCCCTGGTGAAGGTGACCATCGTGCCGCGCGGCCGCTCGCTCGGCGCGGCCTGGTACCTGCCCGAGGAACGACACCTCACCACCACCGAACAGATGCTCGATGAGATCTGCGCCGCCCTCGGCGGTCGCGCCGCCGAGGACGTGATGTTCGGCCAGGTGAGCACCGGGGCCCTGAGCGACCTGGAGAAGGTGACCAAGCAGGCCTACGCCATGGTGACCATGTTCGGCCTCAACGAGCGCGTGGGCAACATCAGCTACTACGACAGCAGCGGGCAGAACGAGTACGGTTTCGGCAAGCCCTACAGCGAACGCACCGCCCAGGTGATCGACGAGGAGGTGAGCAAGATCGTGGAGGGCCAATACCAGCGGGCCAAGCGCATCCTCAACGAGAGCAAGGACAAGCTCACCGCCCTGGCCGGGCAGTTGCTGGACAAGGAGGTGATCTTCAAGGAGGACCTGGAGAAGATCTTCGGCCAGCGCCCCTTCGAGCGCCCCGCGCCCCCCGCCGTGAACGGCCACGGCGGCACCGCCCCCGCCGCGGAAGCCCCCTCCGATGCACCCCCTGCCGCACACCAGCAGGCCTGACCGCCGGCCTCCCGTGTGGACCGTGGTCTTCGCCGCGGCCCTGCGCCCCGAGGCTGAGCTCGTGCTCGGCCGGCTCGAGGCCGAAGGCATCCCCGCCGTGCTGCTGGACCGCAGCCCCAGCGCTTATCCCCTGATGGGCGAGGTGTGCGTGCTGGTGGACCGCGACCGGCTGCTCGAGGCCCTTCACCTGTTGCAGACCCCCGCGCCGTGAACGAGGTGCTCGTGCGCACCCTCACCGGGCTGGTCTACATCGGCCTCACCGTCGGCGCCGCCCTCGCCGGCCCCATCACCACGCTGCTCCTCTTCCTGCCCGTGGCCGTGATCGCCGCCGGCGAACTGCACCGCCTCACCTGGCGCACGGACGACGCTCCGCCCGTGTTCTGGACCCGGGTGCTGGCCGGATGCCTCTATCTGGTGGTCGCCGTGGCCCCCATCGCCACCGACTGGCGCGTCGGATTCGTGCTCCTCACCGCCTTCCTGCTCGTGCTCCTCACCATGGGCCTCACCCTCTTCCGCGGCGGGTCCTCCCCGGTGCAGGAGATCGCCGGCCAGGTGCTCGTGCTCGTGTACGTGGCCCTGCCCTTCGGGCTGGTGCCCCTGGTGGTGGCCCGCGGCTGGGAGCTCTTCCTGGGCTTCATGGTGCTCCTGTGGACCAGCGACACGGGCGCCTACGTCGTGGGGCGCCTCGTCGGCCGCCATCCCCTCTTCCCGCGCGTATCGCCCAAAAAGACCATCGAGGGCCTCCTGGGCGGGGTGGCCTTCACCCTGCTGGCCGCCTGGATCATCGCCCGCTTCTGGACCGCGCTGGACCTCACCGACTGGCTGGTGCTGGCCGTGGTGGTGACGATCACCGGCACCCTGGGCGACCTGCTGGAATCGGCCTTCAAGCGCGCCGCCGGGGTGAAGGACTCCGGCACCCTGCTGCCCGGCCATGGCGGCCTGCTCGACCGCTTCGACGGCTTCCTGCTCGCCATGCCCGCCACCTGGGTGTACCTCCAGGCCCTGGCCTGAGGGGGTACGGGGACCCTTCTATCTTTGGCCGCCACGCTCCCATGGGCATCCACCGCGAAGGCACCGCCACCCTCCTGCTGGCCACCGCCGTCCTGTGCTTCGCCCTCTATGGGCTGATGCAGTGGACCTCGGCGCCGGCCGCGCTCCGCATCGCCCTCGCCGCGCCGCTGGTGGTGGTCTTCCTCATCGTCCTCTGGTTCTTCCGTGTGCCGCGGCGCACCGCCACCAAGGACGACGGCGCCATCGTGTCCCCCGCCGACGGCAGGGTGGTGGCCATCGAGGAGGTGCACGAGCCCGAGCACTTCAACGACCGCCGCCTGCAGGTGAGCATCTTCATGAGCCCGCTGAACGTGCACGTGAACTGGTACCCGGTGGCCGGCACGGTGAGCTATGCGCGCTACCACCCCGGTAAATACCTGGTGGCCTGGCACCCGAAGAGCAGCACCGAGAACGAGCGCAGCACCGTGGTGGTGCGCCACGCGCGCCATGGCGAGGTGCTCTTCCGCCAGATCGCGGGCGCCCTCGCCCGCCGCATCTGCACCTACAGCACCGCCGGCGCCGACGCCGCCCAAGGCCGCGAGTTCGGCTTCATCAAGTTCGGCTCGCGCGTGGACCTCTTCCTGCCGCTGGGCTCGAAGGTGCAGGTGGCCTTGGGCGACACCGTGCAGGGCTCCACCACCGTGATCGCCCGCTTCCCCAACGCCTGACCATGCACTCCCGTCACGTCCTCGTGCCCATCCTCTCCGCCGCGCTGCTGATCGCCTGCGGGGATGACGGTCCCGGGCCCGACGAACAGGCCTCCGGCACCCTGGAACAGCCCGCACGGCCCGCCGCGCCGGCGCTCACCCCGCTGCCCGAGGGCGCCTTGCGCGTGGACGGGGTGTACCGCGCCAGGCTGGGCGGCGTGGGCTATGTGATGCGCTTCTTCCCGGAGGGCTACGTGATGAACACCGCCGCCATGGCCAAGGAGGCGGACGGGCTGAAGACCCTGCTGGTGCCTTCCACCCCGGTCGACGGCAACAGCGCCGTGCACCGGTCGGCGGTGCGGATCGAGGGGGACAGCGTGCTGTTCACCACCCGCAGCCAGAAGGGCGAGATCGACTACCAGGGCCTGCGGCTCGGGACGGACTCCATCCGCTTCCGCAAGTACAGCCACATCAACGGCCGCGACGTCACGGTCACCTACTTCTTCGAGCCCGACGGGCTATCCGCGCAATAGGCGGTGCAGGTCGGCGAAGTGCGCGAACCGGTAGGTGGCCTCCGCGTCCGGCTCGGTGCCCGGCCCGCCGATGAAGTGCGCCTGATCGAGGCCCGCAGCCCGCGCGCCGCCCGTGTCGTTCCGCGCATCATCGCCCACCATCAGGCTCTCCTCGGCCATGGCGCCGGCCAGGTCCAGGGCCCGGCGGAAGATGCGGGGGTCCGGCTTCGCCGCACCGGCCTGCTCGCTGGTGAGCACCACGTCGAAATGCGCCGCGATGCCGCTGCTCGCCAGCTTGACCCCCTGCACCTCCTGGAACCCGTTGGTGATGATGTGCAGGGCATGGTCCGTCGCCAGATCGTCCAGCAGCGCGCGCACGCCGGCATGCAAGGCGGGTTTGCGCGGACATCGGTCCAGGTAGTCGGTGGCCAGCCGGTGCGCGAGCCGCTCATCGCGCACACCGAACCGGCCGAGGGTGTTGCGGAACCGCAGCACACGCAGCACCTCCTTGGGGATGCGCCCCTGCTCATAGCGTCGCCACAGTCCCGTGTTCACCTCCTCATAGGCGTCGATGAGCTCGTCGGCCCCGTCGATGCCGTGCTCCGCCAGCCCGAGCTCGGCATGCAGCTCCCGCAGGGTCGCCCGCGAGTTGGTGCGGAAGTCCCACAGGGTGTGGTCCAGATCGAAGAAGATGTGGCGGTAGCGCTTCACGGCAGGGCCCGGGTGATGCCGCTCACCGCCCCGGTGAGCGCGGCGGACACGCCCAGCGCCTGGACCACCACGGAGATCAGGAGGGCGGGCACCATGCGCCGGTCGTGGTGGAAGAAGCGCGCGGCCAGGATGCTGCCCACCGGGATGGTGAGCACCAGCGGCGTGAGCGCGGCCACGCCCAGGAAACCGCTGACGTGCTTCACGCGGATGATCCAGCGGTTGCGCCGCGTGAAGATGCGCCGCAGCGCGACCCCGCGTGCCCGGGCCTTTGCGCGCCCCTTGAGCCAACGGTCGCGCGACCATTCGGTGAGGCGTTCGCTCAGCCTGTAGAACACCATCACCCCGAGGCAGCCGCCGACCGCGGTCCAGAGGAAGGTCTCCAGGAAGGTGAAGCCGAAACCCGCGCCGAACCCGGCCGCCACCATCATCTTGAGCATGCCCCAGGCCACGACGATCGCTATCTGAACCGCCTGGTCCACGATCTAGAGCTTGCGGCCGTACGCCAGGTCGCCCGCATCGCCCAGGCCGGGCACGATGTAGGCCTGCGCGGTCATCTCCTCATCGATGGCGCCGATCCAGATGCGCGTGCCCGAGGGCAGGTGCTTGCGGATGTACTCCACCCCCTCGCTGCTCGCGATCACCGACACCACGTGGAGGGCCTTCGGGCGGCCCAGGCGCAGCAGGGCCTTGTAGACGAGCAACATGCTCTGGCCGGTGGCCAGCATGGGATCGCACAGCACCAGCACGCGGTCGTCCAGCGTGGGGCTGCTGAGGTACTCCACCTCGATGTCGAAGCCCTCCTCGCCCTTGCGGTGCTTGCGGTAGGCGCTGATGAAGGCGTTGTCCGCCCGGTCGAAGACCGACAGCATGCCCTGATGCAGCGGAAGACCGGCCCGCAGGATGGTGGCCAGCACGGGCTGCTCCCGCAGCACCGGCACACGCGCCTGGCCCAGCGGCGTGGTCACGTCGCGCTCCTCGTACTCCAGGGTGCGGCTCAGTTCGTAGGCGAACACCATGCCCAGGCGCTCGAGGTTGTGGCGGAAGCGCATCGGATCGCGCTGCACCTCCACGTCCCGCATCTCCGCGAGGTACTGGTTCACCACCGTGCGCTCCTTGCCCAGTTCAACGATCATGCCTGTTCAGGTTGGCCTCGCAGGCTGACGGGGAAGCGCCGCAGCAAGGCGTGTAAATATAGCGTGGTCACCGCGCCGAAGCCCGCGTAGAACCGGGCCAGCGCCGGGTCGCTGCTGCCCGCCAGATCGAGCCAGCGCGCACGTCCGGCGCGCATCTCCAGCACGCGGTCGATCAGCAGGTGCATGGCGTTCAACGGGCGGGCTTCGGGCAGCGCAAGGCCCTTGAGGAAGATGGTTCGGTCGCCATGGTGCACGAAGCATCCGGCCGCCACCGCACGACCCTCATGCAGCACCGCCAGGCAGCCGCCTTCGCCGCGCTGGTCCACCAGCTCCAGCAACCGCTGCAGCGAGGCCTGTTGGCGCACGCCCACCTTCCAGCCCGGCCATTGAGGGGCCGTGGTCAGGAAGTGCAGGAAGGCTTCCGGGCGCATGGCCGGTCCGATCTCCAGGCCGGCCGTCTCCGCGCGCCGCAGGCTGCGGAGGTGGTTGTTGCTGTATCCCTGTCGGATGGCCGCGATCGACCGGTCCAGCGGCACCAGCTGGTCCTGCCGTGCCGTGAACCGCCAGCCCGGGCCCGCACCTTCCACCGTCGGGTCCGTGAGGTAGATGTCGGCCAGGCGGAAACGTTGCGGCATGGCCCTCAGGAATTCACCGATCCGTGCGGCATCGTGGCCCGGTCCGTACACGCCGAGCTGCTGGAGCGGGAACGGTTGGTACAGGTACGGGATGCCCCATTTGCGATGGTGGGTCAGCGGCATCAGGGCACCGCGCTCCTCATCCCAAAGGGCCTCCCAGCCGGGGCATGCCGCATCGAGCACGGCGCTGCGGGCGTACCACACCGGGCCCTCGCACCGGTCCAGCACCGCGTCCCAGGCGGACTTGTCGATCCGGTCGTGCCGCAGATGCCTGATCATGGCCGGGCGTGCTTCACCA
The DNA here is from genome assembly GCA_016788285.1 of Flavobacteriales bacterium. Classification (GTDB taxonomy): domain Bacteria; phylum Bacteroidota; class Bacteroidia; order Flavobacteriales_F; family PHOS-HE28; genus PHOS-HE28. The sequence continues at coordinate 24,424 of JAEUSW010000019.1, read as the reverse complement.
CCGCGTTGAACACCGCCGGCCATCGCGCGAACTCCCGGTGCCCGCTCAGATAACGGTCGTGCCACACGCTCACGAACGTGCCCTGCACGGCCCGGACCTCGTCGATCATCGTCCGCATGGCGGCGATCACACCCTCCGGTCCAAGGCCGCTGCGCTCGATGAGCGCACTGTCCATCGCGGCGAACGGCCACAACATGAGCGAGGTGGGCCGATCACGCTCCACATCGTACCAGGGGAACGGCGTGCAGGTGGCCGCCCGGAAACCCGCGCGGTCCGGGAATCCGAGGCTGTGCTCCTCGGTGAAGCCGGCGGCCGCGAGCCGGCGCAACGTATCGGGCAGGCGCCAGCGCAGGAAGTGCTGCCGGCTCAGCAGCGCGCGGGGCTGCAGGCGCCGCTCGTAGGTGGCCACCTCGGCCTCCAGGCGCCGGGGCTCGGTGCTCGTGGCATAGGAGGGATGAAGCCCGATCCGCAGGCTGGTGTCGTGGCGCAGGAAGCGGTGCAGCTCGGCGGGCCAGTGGTCCGGCTCCACGGCATGGTCGTGCACATCCCCGCCACGCAGCAACAGGAAGAGGATGGTGCCGCTGCTGGCCCCGGCATGGCGCTCCGCCAGCTCCAGCGCGCGCAGGAAGGGATCGCGCCGGAGGCCGGTGCGCACCATCCACCGCTCCAGGGCGGCCCCCGGTCGGAAGCGCGCAAGGTCCTTCAGCGTGGCGCCCAGCGCTCGCGTCCACGGCCGGCCGGCGTAGCGCAGCACGTTGTCCACGTCCACGGTGAGCATGTGCCGGTACACGCGGTCGATCTCCAGCCAGGGCCATGGCTGCCGCAGCCGACCGCCGAGCTCCAGCATCCAATGGTCGATCCAGGGCCTGTCGGCCAACCCGCTCCGCACAGCGAACAGCGCCTCGGAGGGGATGCGGTCATGCGCATCGCGCGCCACGCACCGCTGCTCATCCACCAGGGCGAGCAGGAAGAACGCGGCGGCGAACAGGTCGAACGACGCGCCCGCAGGGAACAGCACCGGCATGCCGTTCACCAGGCCCGTGGGCGGGTCGTGCGCAGGCAGCTGGGCCAGCGCGCCGGTCCACGGGACCTGGAGGGCGCCATCGATGGGCTCCGTGCCGTAGCTCAACCGCGGGCCCGTGGCCAGGCGGAACGCGCCTGCATCACTGGTGATGCGCAGCGGAAGGCCCAGCATCCGCCCGATCGTATGCTCCACGATCCAATGGGCGCGCGGCGATGGATGCTCCAGATGGACGAGCAGCATGGTCGGGAGCGGCGGTCGGGTTCAGCAGAACGTGCGACCGTCGGCACAAAGTAGGGCGTCGGCCAGGTACTTGGTGGCCCAGTTCGGGCAGGCGAACTTCTCGTAGCGGCCCCAGAGCGGGACCGATCCGGTGAGCGCACCACGGACCGCCGGCGGGCCTTCGGCGGTGCGCTCCTGCAGGGCCACGAGCCATCCGCGCATCCGGGCGGCGGCATCGCTGTAGGCCGTCTCCATGCCCATGCGCGCAAGCCGCTGCCAGGCCACCACGAGCTGGGCCCCACCCGTGGTGATGAAGGCCTCGCTACCGTTCCACGACCGGTCGTATCGGCCGTGCAGCGCGCCGCGCTCCAGGAAGCGGTCGCGCAAGGGCCGGGCCGCGGCCGCGGCCATCGCCGTCCACTGTGGGTCGCCCAGAAGCTCGCCGCATTCGCCCAGGCCGTCGATCGTGTAGGCCAGGGTATGGATGATGGGCCTGTCGTTGTGCTTCACCGTATTGTCCGCATCCATGAACCAGCCGTTCGCGGCCTGGCGCCCCTTCACCCAGTGCAGGTTGCGCAGGGCCGCCTCCTTCAGCACGGGCTCACCCGTGATGCGATGCAGCAGCAAGAGCGGGGCATCCACGTAGGTGTCGTACACGCGCGCGGCCCCCATGAAATTGTGCCGCGACCAACTGCCGTCCGGCTCCTGCACGTTGACGATCCAGCCGCCCGCCCGCACGGCCGCGTCCAGGTAGCGCTGCTCGCCGGTGTGCGCATGCACGGCCAGCATGCCGCGGATGACCTGTGCGGTGTTGAACACCACCGACGGCCGGTGCTCACCGACGCGCCCCCCCTGCCATCCACCGTCGGGACGCTGCAAGGCCAGCAGGGTATCGGCCGCGCGCACGGCCCGCCCGGCAAGGTCGGACCGGCGCAGCTTCCGGGCCGCGGCCAGCAGGGTGGGGATCAGGTAGCCCGTGGTCTCCGGGTAGGTGGGTCCCCAGCCCCGCACCAGGTGCAGGCTCCCCATGCCGCCGTCGCCACTGTGGTCCTGCGCGCGCCCCACCCAGTCCATCGCGGCGTTCAGCGCATGGTCCACCTGCTCCGCGGAAGGGGCTTCGGCCACGGGCAGCTCACGGGCGTGCGCGCGGATCAGCCTTCGGCCGTCCGCGTCCGCCAGCAGGTGCGTCCAGCACTGTAGGTAGTCGGCCAGGCTGCGAAGCATGGTTCAGGGCTCGCCGAGCAGGGTGGAACAGATCCGGCCGGCCGCATCCCCATCCCCGTACAGGCCGGCCGGATCGGAAAGCTGCCGCCCGAGGCCCGCCTTTGCGGCCGCGGCGATGCGCCCGGGGTCCGCGTCGGCCAGCACCGCTCTTCCGGAGGCCACGAGCTCCACCCATTCGGTGCGGTCGCGCAGCACCACGCAAGGGCGACGCAGGATCGCGGCCTCCTTCTGCAGCCCGCCGGAATCGGTGACCACCACGGCGGCGTTCCGTGTGAGCGCCAACATGTCCAAGGGGCCCTGTGGAGGGACCACCTGCACCTCCGGGCTCCTGTTCAACCGCTCACGGACCACGGCGTGCGAGGGGCTGTCCAGCAAGTGCCGCACACGCGGATGCAGGGGAAGCACCACGGGCAGCCCGGTGACCAACGCGGCCTGCCGCAGCCCCTCGACGATGCCGGTGAGCCGCCCGGCGTCGTCGCTGTTGGCCGCGCGGTGCACCGTGGCCAGCAGATAGCCGTTCGGCCGCAGGTCCAGTGCGCGCAGGGCCTGTGACCGCGCTTCGGCCAGCGGCAGCGTGCCCAGCACATGATCGCACAGGATGTCGCCCACCAGCCGCACGGCCGGTGCGTCGGGACCATGGACCGGGCCCGGCGTATCGCGGACCCCTTCCGCACCCAGATCGGTCACCGAGGCCTCGGTGGGACAGAACAGCCAGGTGGAAAGCCGGTCGGCGATGATGCGGTTGAGCTCCTCCGGCATGCTGCGGTCGTGCGCCCGCAGGCCCGCTTCGACATGGGCCACGGGCACCCCGCACTGCGCGCCGGCCAGCGCGCCGGCCAGCGTACTGGTCGTGTCCCCGAACACCAGCACCAGGTCCGGGCGACGGCCCTGGATGGCTCCGGCGATGCCCTCCACCATGCGTGCGGTCTGCACGGGGATCGATGCCGCGCCCACGCCGAGGGATATGTCCGGGGCGGGCAGCCCCAGCTCTTGGAAGAACACGTCGGACAGCGCGGGATCGTAGTGCTGGCCGGTGTGGAGGATGCGCTGACGGAGCCGGCCGGCATACCGCTCGGCGATGCAACGCGACAGCACCGCCGCCTTCACCAGCTGGGGCCGCGCCCCCACCACGGTCAGGATCTCGATCGGTGCGGCCATGGTCAGAGCGAACCGTTGTCGGCGAAGCTGTAGTAGCCTGTGGCGGTGATGATGAGGTGGTCGTGCACGGCGATGTCCAGCAGCCGCCCGCCATCGACGAGCTTGCGGGTGAGGCGGACATCCTCTTCGCTGGGGACGGCCCGCCCGCTGGGGTGGTTGTGCGCGAGCACCACACCCGCGGCCCGGCGGTCGATCGCCTCGCGGAATATGACCTTCGGGTCGGCCACCGTTCCGTGCATGCCGCCCTGGCTCACCCGCACCTTGCCGGTGACGGCGTTGCCGCGATCGAGCAGGATCAGCCAGAACTCCTCGTGCATGAGGTCGGCCATCAAGGGGTGGAGGAGCTCGAACGCCACCGCGCTGGTGGTGATCCGCACCCGTTGCTCGGGGCTCGCGTCGCGGCGTCGACGGCCCAGCTCCAGGGCGGCCGCGATGCCGATGGCCTTGGCCTCGCCCAGCCCCTTCACCTGCATGAGCTGGGCGACGCTCAAGCGGCCGAGCCGGCCCAGGTCGTTGCCGGCCAGGACCAGCACCTGCCGGGCCAGGTCGAGCGCGCTCGCCTGCACGGTGCCCGACCGGATGAGGATGGCCAGCAGTTCGGCATCGCTCAGCGCGGCCGCACCCTGGCTCAACAGCCGCTCACGCGGCCGGTCGTCGCTGGCCCATTCACGGATCGTGAGCCGGCCCGGTGTGGAACTCTGCTCGTCGGCCATGGCCTAAAAAAAAGCAAAGGTCCCCGTTCGGAGGACCTTCACCGGTGCGACGGTGACCGCGGGGGTCACTTCAGTTTGTTCACGTGCGTGGCCAGCGAGGACTTCAGGTTGGCCGCCTTGTTCTTGTGGATGACGCTCCGCTTCGCCAGCTTGTCCAGCATGGCGCTCACTTCCGGCAGCAGGGCCGTGGCGGCCTTCTTGTCGGTGGTGCTGCGCAGCTTCCTCACGGCATTGCGCGTGGTCTTGTGCTGGTAGCGGTTGCGCTCGTTGCGGGTCTCGGTCTGACGCACCCGCTTGAGGGCCGACTTATGGTTCGCCATGGCTGTTCAGGCTCTGAAAAGGACGGCAAATATAGTGCTTCCCACCGGATCCACAAGCCCGCGACCGCCTCAGTAGGCGTTGGGGTCCTTTCCGAGCATGTTGGTCACGGTCTTCACCACGATCCGCACGTCCAGCCAGAAGCTCCAGTTCTCCAGGTACCACACGTCCAGCTCGATGCGGCGTTCCATCAGCTCGGGGGTGCGCGTCTCCCCACGGAACCCGTTCACCTGCGCCCAGCCCGTGATGCCCGGGCGCACGAAATGGCGCACCATGTACTTGTCGATGATGTCCCGGTACTGGTCGTTCAGCCGGAGAGGGTGCGGGCGGGGGCCCACCACGCTCATCTGCCCCATCAGCACGTTGAAGAACTGGGGCATCTCGTCCAGGTTGCTCTTGCGCAGGAAGGCCCCCACGCGGGTCACGCGCGGATCGTTCTTGGTGGCCTGCTTGGTGTCCGCTTCGGCGTTCACGCGCATGGAGCGGAACTTCCAGCAGGCGAACTCCTTGTTGTCGCGCCCCAGCCGCTGCTGGCGGAAGAAGACCGGACCGGGGGACGAGAGCTTCACCAGCAAGGCCAGGATGGGGAAGAGCCAGCTGAAGACCAGCAGGATGACCAAGGCGGAGAAGACGATATCGAAGGTGCGCTTCCACGCCCGGTTCGCCCGATGGTCCAGCGGCTCGCGCCGCAGCTTGCTCACGGGCACCGACCCGTGGAACTCCAGGTCCGTGGTCTTCACCACCGGGATGAAGCTGTCCACGCTGGGGATCACCCGGAACCGGATGGTGTTGCGCTCACAGAACTCCATGAGGTCCGTGATATCCGCCCGGCGCGTGCCCGGAAGGGCACAGTACACGATGTCGATGCGGTTCTGGACCGCGAAGGCCTTGGCGGCCTCCACATCACCCAGGCGATGCGCACCCAAGGGACCCCGCACCTCCTGGTCGTTGAACAGGCCGCGGAACCGGTAGCCGCGCACGGTCTGGTCCTGACAATACTGGAAGATCTCCTCGGCCGCAGGACCCTCGCCCACGATGATGAGGTCCTTCACCGAGGTGAGCGGCTCCAGGGTGAGCACCTTGCTCAGCCCGGACCCCACCTGTTGAAGGGACAACCGTTTGGACCGCAGCAAGGCCGCCAGGTCGCCCATGCCTTCGGGGCGGGCGGTCAGTTTGCCGGGGTCGTTCGCTTCCATGCGCAGGGGCGGGATACCGTCACTCATCTATGGGGGTCACCTGGTCGCTTCCTGGCCGGTCGTAAGGGGAGGTCAAAACTAGACCAGCCACCACCCGCTGTCAAGTTTTGTCGAAGAAATCCTTTGATTCGTCGAAAGCAGCCGCTTCCATGCACGCTGGATGCCGGAACGACGCTCATCCGAGGAGCCCCGTTGCTTCCGCCTGCGGTGCGACGCGCCCGGAGCGCTGTCCGAGCAACCGCTGCCAGCCGGCCTTCATCGCGAGGACGAGGAACAGGGTGTTGGTCACCAGGTAGCGCTTCCACAGCCGACCGGGCTCCAGGGCCAGCCTGTAGAGCCATTCGAGCGAGAGGTCGCGCATCCATTTCGGCGCGCGCGTGTCGACACCGGCATAGAGGAGGAACGCCCCCCCGAGCCCCAGCATCACCGCGTTCACCGAAGGGCGCATGGCGGCCATCCAGCGTTCCTGCTTCGGACAGCCCAGGGACACCATCACGATGTGCGCGCCGCTGGCATTGATGCGCCCGGCATCGGCCTTCAGCTCAGCATCGCTCAAGGCCCGGAACGGCGGAGCGTGGGTCCCGGCGATGCGCAGGGCGGGCAGTTCGCGCGCGGCCCGCTCGCGGATCCTCGTCAACACCTCTTCGCGCCCCCCATAGAGATAGACGGAGAGCCCTTGCTCCGCCGCCCTGTGCAGCAGGGCCGGCATCAGGTCGTTGCCCGCCACCCGGTCCTGCCGCTCGCCGCCGATCCATTGCAGGCAGCGCAAGAGGGGCATGCCATCGGCCGTGGCCAGGTCGGCGCTGTTCACCACCGCCGCGAACGCGGGATCGCGGGCCGCCTCCACCGCCATGTGCGCGTTCACACAGCAGACGTACGAGGAGCGATGCGCGGCACCGAGGGCCGCGATCATCCGCACATGGTCGTCGAAGCTCCCCAGGGTGATGCCCGCACCGACCACCTCCCGCTTGGGCAGAGCGCCCGGCCTGATCGGGGCCCGCTCAGCCATGGCCCACCACTTTGCGGACCGGATGCGCGATGCGCTCGCTGCCGTCATCGTACCACGCCACCATCGCCTTCACACCCTCCTCCACACTGAACGGCGCGGGGCCGAGGGCCTCGATCGTGCGGTCCATGGGCGTGATGTAGTCGCTGGTCATCGACCGGAAGCGGCCGCTGGTGATCGGGAACGGCAGCCCCACCCCCTTGAGCACGTCACCGGTGACCGCCAGGGTGCGCACGGCCCATGTGGGGATGTACCGCACGGAACGGCCGGTGAGCGCCTTGGACACCGCCTCCACCCACGTGCGCAGGTCGAAGGGCGGGTCGCCCACATAGAACACACGGCCGTTCATCCGCTCCGCCGGCAGCCGCAGGATGCGGTCGATCTGCCAGACCACGTTGCCCACATAGCCGTACGACCGGATCACCTTGCTCCGGGAAGGATGGAAGTAGAGGCCCTTGCGCATCACCTTGAACATCACATCGCGGTAGCGCAGGCTCCACGGCCCCCAGATGGTGGTGGGCCGGATGATGGTCCAGGTGCAGGGCAACCGCGCCTCCCGCGTCACCATCTCGGTGAGCCGCTTGGATTCGCCGTACAAGGTGAACGGCTTGAAATCAAGGTCGTCCTTGGGCTGGTGGCCCGCCTCGCAGACGAACTGCGTGCTGGTGACGATGATGCGCTCCACCGTTGGGCAGGCCTTCACCGCGGTCAACAGACGGCGCGTGCCTTCGTGGTTCTGCGCGTAGGCGTTCAGGTCCCGCTGCTCGTCCGTATCGGTGCGGGCGGCGAGGTGCACCACGTGCGTGGGCCGAAAGGCGTCGAAGGCCTTGGCGACGGCCTCCTCGTCCATGATGTCAAGCTCGCGCCAGGTCGGTCGTTGCCCGGGGTCCAGCGGTGGGTTCCAGTCCACATTGAGCACCTCCTCCCCCGCTTCGATCAGGAGCTTCACGAGGTTGGTGCCGATGAAGCCGGACCCGCCGGTGACAAGGACGCGCATGGTCGTTCGCACTAGGGACGCAGGCTGAGGAAGGCCTCCTCCATGCGCCGATGGAACCGTTCTAACGTGAATCGCTGTTCAAAGATGCGCCGGCCCGCCTCGCCCATCGAGCGCCGCAGGTCGGGATCGGCCGCCAGCCTGGCCAGGCGGTCGGCCACCGCACCGGGGTCCTCCACCGGCACCAGGAAGCCGTTGACACCCTCCTCCACCACCGACGGGATGCCGCGCCAGCGCGTGCTCACCACCGGCTTCGCGAACTGCATGGCCTCGGTGAGCACCAATCCGAAGCTCTCGGCCTCGAAGTGCGAGGGGAAACAGAAGATGTCGCAACCGGCGAAGTGAGCCAGCTTCTCCGCATCGCGCTTCACACCGAGGAACCGCACCCGGTCGGCCAGCCCGTGCTGCCCCACGAAGCGCTCGCAGTCCTCCCGGAAGGTCGCATCCCCCCACTTGCCCATCAGCTCCAGCCGGGCGTTCACCCCCTGGCCATGCAGCCGCCTGAAGGCCTCCAACAGCACCAGCACGCCCTTGCTGGGGATCAACACCCCGGTGAAGAGCACCACGAGCGGCTCGCCCGGTGCCGCCGTCCGCTCGGCCACCGAGCCGCGCCCGTCCGGCACCCCATTGGGCACCACGATGGACCGTCGCGCCCCCAGCACCGCCCCATCATCCGGGTTCTGCTCCGCCGTGCGGATGGCCAGGTCAGGACGTCCGTAGGCCCACCGGAACAGCGGCCGAAGGGCTCCGGGCAGCTGCGGGGCGAAACCGGACACCCCGCTGGCGTGGAAATGGAACACCGTGCGACGGAACATCCAACGAACAGCGCAAAGCAGGACCAGGTCGCGCAGGACGGGCACCTTGTTGGGTCCACTGGGCGGATAGTACAGCACCGGGGTGCGATGCACGATCCGGGCGCGCCACACGGCCAGCACGGTGGTGAACAGCACCCACAGTTTGCGCGCCTGGAAGCGGCCCACGCTCTCCATGTCCTCGGAGAACGCCATGCGCACGTGATGGAGCACCACGCCCGCATACCGCCCCTCCAGCATCGCCTGGATCATCACCGCCTGGCCTCCGAAGGGTGGCGGGGTCTGGCCCACGACAAGCACATGCAGGGGTCGTCCGGTCATCGGCGGCCAAAGGTATCCGCCCCGGACGGCCCCGGGGCGGCGTTCATCGGTGCAGGGTCCGGATCCGTCGAAAGAACCCAACCGGCGCCGCTTCCCCGGGGTTGAACGGCACGAACGAGATACCATGCGGAACCGACTTCCACTCTTCGTGCTCCTGCTGTCGCTGGCGGTCCGGATGCCTGCGGCCACCTACCACGTATCGCCCGGCGGGAGTGATTCCAACAGCGGAACAAGCCCGGCGCAGGCCTGGCAGACCATCGCCCGGGTGAACCAGATCGCCGGCCAACTCCAACCCGGAGACCAGGTGCTCTTCCAACGCGGGGGCGTGTACCGCGGCAAGCTGACGGTCTCGGCCAGCGGCACTGCGGGCAACCGCATCACCATCGGCGCCTATGGCACCGGGGCCGATCCCGTGATCAGCGGCAGTGTGCCGGTGACCGGCTGGACGGTGCATGGCGGCAACATCTGGCGTGCACCCTTCAGCCAGGCCATGAAGCACCTGTTCGTGAACGGGCAACTGCAGACCCTGGCGCGGTATCCCAACAGCGGCTGGCTCCGCAACGACCTGGGCACCGCCACCACCACCCAGGATGCCGCGCTCACCCAGCCCGCCGGCTACTGGACCGGGGCCACGATGGTGATGCGCACCACCAACTGGAGCTACGACACGGCACGCGTGACGGCGCACTCCGGGACCACGCTCACCCACACGAGCACGGGCAACAACATCGGCGACGACCATTGGGGCTATTTCCTCCGCAACAAGCTCAGCGAGCTTGATGCGCCCGGGGAGTGGTTCCATGACGTGGCCAACGGACAGCTCTATCTGTGGTGCCCCGGCAACGCCGACCCGAACACCCAGCTGGTGGAGGTGAGCGTGACCGACCATGGCATCTCCGTGAGCTGGCAGCGCCACCACATCCTTGTGGAGCACATCGCCTTCCGCCACCAGACCGGCGCCAGCCTGCGCCTGAGCGGCTCCACCCAGCTGGAGGCCGCCCACTGCAGCTTCAGCGACACCCACCAGGCCATCCTGAGCACCGGTGGCGACCAGGACTTCCACCACCTGAACGTGCAGCGCACCTATGCCACCGGGGTGTACCTGATGGACGACAACAGTTCGGTGACGCATTGCGTGTTCGAGGACGTGGCCCTGCAGCCCGGACTGGGCGAGAACAACTGGGGCTACTTCGGCCTGCGGCTCACGGGGCAGGGCATGGTGGTGACGGACAACCGCTTCGACAACATCGGCTACGTGGGCATGGTGGTGGAGCGCAACGCGCTGGTGGAACGCAACGTGGTGCGCCATGCGCTGGCCATCCTCAACGACGGCGGCGGCATCGCCTTCGACAACGCCGATGGGATGATCATCCGCGACAACATCGTGATGGACATCACCGGGAACCTCGAGAGCTCGGCCCCGAACTTCAGCAACTACGAGCCCATCTGCCACGGCATCTACTTCGGGAACATCAGCATCAAGAACACCCTGGTGCAGCACAACACCGTGGCCAACTGCCTCGGCAGCGGCATCCACGTGGACCACACCATGGTGAGCACCGGCAACCAGATCAAGGACAACATCCTGTTCAACAACACGGTGCAGCTCTCCATATCCGACTTCAGCAACTACAACGGCCCCGGCGCCACCGCGCCGTACCACGTGCCCGCCTTCAACGATGTGTACACCGGCAACGTGATGTACGCCCTCGCCGAGGACCAGCTCTGCATGCGGCAGTACCACGTGTACTCGGCCAACTGGGTGGACTACGGCACCTTCAACAACAACTACTACTTCAACCCCTACAACGACCGCAGCATCCTCCAGTTCAACACCTTCGCGGGAGTGATGAAGTACTTCAGCCTCGAGCGCTGGCAGGCCGAGCGCGGTGAGGATGCGAGCTCGCTGCGCAGCCCGAAGACCATGAGCGCCTACGAGGTGGCCGATGTGCTGAGCGCGGACCTGGTGCCCAACGGCGACTTCCCCTACGACGTGAACGGTTGGAGCGGCTGGCCGAGCCAGGGCCAGATCACGCACGACCATGGCCAGCTGGACAACGGCGCCCTCAAGGTGCACTTCGCCAACAACAACACCTACAACGAGTTCACCCTGAAGCACACCCAGCTGGCCAGCGTGCAGAGCGGACAGTGGTACCGGCTCCGCTTCAGCATCCAGAGCACCATGCAGGGCGAGGTGAAGGCCGGCTTCAAGGGCCTGACGCAGCAGACCGGGCCGCAGATGGTGGCGAGCCGCTTCATCCCCTTCAGCCCGGTGCGCCGCGACGTGACCATGTTCTTCCAGAGCGACCTCACCGACCAGGGCAACTGTACCTTCACCAACCACTACACGGAAAGCACCTACTGGCTGGACAACGTCGAGCTCCACCGCGTGGACGTGACGCCGCTGGACCCGCTGGACCGCCAGCAGCTGCTGGTGAACGATCAGCCCACCGCGCAGACCTTCAGCCTCGACGGCTGCTGGAGCGATGTCCAGGGCAACCTGCACAGCGGTTCCATCACGGTGCAGGCCTACCGCTCGATCGTCCTGGTGCGCGAGGACGACATCCTCTGCGGGCTCAGCACGGGGATCGCGCCCGCGGACGGCCAGGCCGCCGATCGGCCCGTGGCCTATCCGAACCCGGTGGAGGCCGGCGGGCTGATCCACCTCACCGGAACGCGCGCCGCCGACCTCCGTCTCATCGACCTCAGCGGCCGCATCGTCTGGCAGGACCGGGTGCACACCGCCGGTCCGCTCACCGTGCCCGCGGACCTGCTCCCCGGCACCTACGTGCTGAGCGTGGACGACGGCAGCGAGCGGAACGAACAGAAGCTCATGGTGCGCTAGCGCCATCCACGGCATACCCGCCATACACGAAGCCCGGCCCCTGGTCCATCGGACCGGGGGTCGGGCGTTCAGGCCGGACGGCGGCGTGGCAGGATGCGCGCGGGATTGCCCACGGCGATGTGACCCGCAGGCACGTCCTTCACCACCACGGCCCCCGCCCCGATCGCCGCATCATCCCCCACGGTGATGGGTCCGATGATGACGGCGTTCGCGCCGATGTCCACCCGGTCACCGAAGCGCGGGCTGGCGCTGTAGCTGCCGTCGGGGAGGCGTTTGTTGCCGATGGTGGTGCTGTTGCGCACCGTGCAGCCTGCTCCGAACACCGTGTGGTCGTTCACCACCAGCGCCTGGCCGTGATCGATGCGGAACCCCGGACCGATGCGTGTCTTCCAGGGCAGCTCGATGCAGAGCACCCACTCGACCAGCAGCCTGTAGAGCAGGAAGTACGGGAGGAACAGCAGGAAGGTGATCGTGCTCTGCCGCAGCAGGTGCGCCGTGCGGAACAGCAGCATCACCAGTTGTCCCTTCGGGTTGCCCCGGTTGGCCGCCCGATCCTGGGCGATGTTCCAGATGCTGGCCATGGCGTGCTCAACGACGCCGGCCAAGGTACTGGTTGAGCTTCAGCTTCAGGACCTGGGGGATGTACAGCGCGGTGCGCACCACCTGGCCGGTGAACACCCCCAGCGGGCCCATCCCCACCGAACGGCTCACGCGCGCACCCTCATCCAGCACCTTGCGCAGCGGGATCGTCATGCTGGCGCCGCCCGCGGTGAAGTGGGCCAGCACGCGGGGCAGATACAGGAACTGCCGGGGGTCCTCCAACCAGGCGCGGAGGGTCCATTGATGGTCACCGCTCACACGAAGCCCCGCATCGAAGGGCCGGCCCGTGTAGTAGCCGCGCCGCACGAAGAAGGTGGGGTGGTTCAGCACCATCTCCCAGTGCTTCAGCAGGAAGCCGTTCACCCGGGCGTGCTTCACCCGGCCGGCCCCGCCCGGGTAGTGGATGAGGATGTCGCCGTGCACGATGTTGATGTCGTCGCGGTCCTTCACCGCCGCCATCACCTGTTCCACCGCATCGGCGGCGTACCAGTCGTCCGCGTTGATGAGGCCCACCCACTCGCCCGTGCAGAGGGCCACCCCCTTGTTCATGGCGTCGTAGATGCCCCGGTCCTTCGCGCTCACCCAGTAGGCCAGCCTGTCGTCGTAGCGCCGCAACAGGTCGATCGTCCCGTCCGTGCTGCCTCCGTCCACGATGATGTGCTCGATCGCCGGGTGGCGCTGCTCGAGGACGCTCTGGATCGTGCGCTCCAGGGTGGCCGCGCCGTTGTACACCACCGTGACGATGCTCACGAGGGGTGCTTGCGATCGGCCGCCGGCCTCGCCCCGGGCACGGCGACCGCCTTCGAGGGGTGTCTTCAATCCATCCATGCGCCTTCCAATGATCGGGTCCTTCGGGTGATCGCCTCGGGCCGGAGCGCCAGCGGTGCCATCATGCAGAACAGGATGGCATGTCCGATGTCCACCCCGTAACAGAAGATATCGATCTGCCAGATGAACAGGATGTACACCAGGCCGGCGAAGATGGGCGCCTGGTCCGTGCGCAAGAGGTACTCCCGGCGGTAGTGCTTGAAGCCCCTCCAGAGGATGATGTACAGCAGCACCACGCCGAAGACGCCCTGCGCCACCACCACCTCCGTGAAGGTGCTGTGGGAATGGAGGTTGTAGGCATGCTTCTCGCCCCATAGCCTGGCCACGAAATCGAGCAGGTGCAGCTTGTAGTGCCCCTTGTAGCCGTTGCCGAAGAGCAGGCCCGTGCGGTCGCTCCACGCCCAGTCCGCCACAGCGTTCCAGATGTAGCTGCGGCCGTTGAAGGTCGTCACGTCCTCCTTGCTCACGCGCTGCAGGATCGCCTGGAAGAAGGGCAGGCTGAGCACCTGGTACACCAGCAGGGAGAAGCTCAACAACAACGGCATCGTGAACAGGGAGATGGTGTACAGGCCGCGCGCCACCTTGATGGCCCGGGTGAGGAAGAGCATCGCGAGCAGCAGGAAGATCATCAGGGAAAGCCTGCTGTTGATGCTCACCATCATCGCCAGGTTGAGCAGGATGGCGCCGATGACCAGCGCCACCGTCACCGGGCGACGGGACAGGTCGCGCAGCTGGAACAGCATCATGAGGGTGATGACCGAGAGCACATGTGCGCCCGTGTAGATGCCACGGATGAAGGGGAAGTTCGCACGCCCCTCGAAGCTGTGGCCGAAGGAGCGGATGCCGGCGGCGTAGCCCAGGATGTTGATGAGGATCAGCAGGCCCAGGGAACGCAGCAGCAGCATCGAGAAGTCGAAGCCATCATCGTCCCGATGGTAGAACTGCACCACCACCGCGGCGTGGAAGGGCACCGTGAAGAGCAGGATCGACAGGAGCACGTTGCCCGCGTTGAGCCCCGGTATGCCGCCCCGGAGACCGACCAGCATGGACACGGCCAGGGTGACGATGTAGAGCAGGCACAGCCAGTAGGTGCCCGTCAGCATGTAGCGCACACGCTGTCTGTACACCGCATCGATCAGGTAGAACACCACGATGGCCAGGAACGGCAGGTTGGACACGATCAGGCCCTTGGACAGGCCCTGTTTCATGCCGATGTAACTGCCGAACCCGTAGACGGCGAAGCCGATCAGGAACAGCAGGTCGACCAGGTCGCGTTTGCGGATCATCGGGCGTTGGCCTATCGCCCGCCTAACTTAGCCTTGATGGACGACAGGGCCTTGAGCAGGGCCCCATCGGGACCGCCGAGCAGGGCCTTCAACGACCGTTTGAACCGGTAGGACGGCGTGCTGCCGATGAAGCGCCGGAAGTACGCCCTGTCGCGCCGGGCGTCCAGCATCATGAACCGGGGGTGCTGCAGCGGGAAGGCGATGTCGCGCGCGGTGTCCTTGTTCCGCGGGTCCGAAAGATCCACCGTGTGCGTGCCGTCCGCACCGAACCCGATGTTCCGGATCAGGTTCACGGCAGGCAGGATGTTGAGGCCGTGGTTCATCACCCGCGTGATGTCAAGCTGGTAGGACCACGAGTTCATCCGCCCGCAGTGCACGTAATCGAACATGCTGTGCACGTCCTCCTCCTCGCGGCGGTCCAGGAAGAAGTCCTTCAGCAACGGGCTTTGCTTCAGGGCGGGCCACTGCCCCATGTCCACGTCGTAGTGGGACCATACCCGTCGCCAGCTGGCCCAGCCCCAGGGGGCCCCATACCCGTGCGCGCTGTAGTAGTAGGACCCGTCCGTGCCTCCGGCCCAGTCGTCCATGAGGTTGTTGCCCATGATCACCCACACGCGCTCGTCATCGCGGTAGCGCTCCAGCAGCTCCTGGCAGAAGCGGAAGAAGGTGGGCACCGGCAGGGTGTCGTCCTCCAGCACGATGCCCTCCGGCTCATGCTCGAAGAACCAGGCGATCGCGCTGCTGACCCCCTTTCGCAAGCCCAGGTTGCGCTCATTGAACCGTGTGCGCAGTTCACAGGGCCAGTCCACTTCGCGGGCCAGTGCGCGCACCTCCTCGCACCGCACCGCTTCCTCGGCGTTCCGGGGCCCGTCGCAGGCGAGGTAGAGCTTCGTGGGCCGCGCCGCCCGGATGGCGTTGAACACCTGGCGCGTGGGCGCGATCCTGTTGAAGGCGATGAGCAGCACCGGCGTGGTGAGCGGCGGGGCCAGTTGCGGTTCGGGCATCGCGGTCAGTAGATGTTGATGCGGTTGTTGCGGTGGAAGACCCTGTGGTCCGCGAACATGGAGATCGCGTGGCGCGCCACCGCGGCCGGCGACGCGTACTCGTCCACGAAGCGGTAGAGGAAGAGCTGCATCACGTCGCGCTGGCGCACCGCCACGTCCTGCACGATGTTCCTGTATCGGTCGTAGGGAAGCACCTCGATGCAGCCGCCCGCCAGTGCGGTGGGCAGCAGCATGTTCGAACCGTGCACCCCGATCACGAACTGGCTCGCGGCGTAGGTCCGGCACCAGGTCCGCTCGACCTCCACGCTCATCCGGCGGGTGCGCAGGTCCTTCACACCCTCGCGTTCGGCACCGGCATCGCCCAGGCCCACGAACGTGGCCTGCACATCCGGGTAGCGCCTGCGGATGCGGCGCAGGGTGGCGCGCGCGAGACGCTCCTGGTCCGCGACGAACAGCGGACCAGCGAGACGCTGTAGGCCCGCCGCGCGGAGCGCGCGGTGCGCCGCACGCGACACGGGCGACCGGTACCAGAGCCGGTCATCGCGCAGCACGAAGGTGATGTGGCGCGGAGCCGTGTCGAACCGCTCCAGGTCGAAGGGCTCCACACCGCAGAACCGGCGGATGTCGACCGTGCTCTTGTCGGGATGCGCATAGCCCTTCCCGAAGTACACCTCGTCATACTCGGCCAGGCGCTCCTGCACGAAGCGATCGATGGACCGGTACCATCCGTGCGCCTCGCCCAGCCGCAGGTCCACCTCCCACACCTCGGCGGTGCCCTCGGGCACCATCCACGCGAAGCTCTTGGGCAGGATCAGCACCAGACCGAGGTCCTTGTGCGCGTCCAGATAGTGCTGCGCGTTCCAGAGCTTCAGCAGCACGTGGCCGTACAGGAAATCCAGCGTGTTCAGGATCACCACTCGCTTGGCGGGACGGAGCACCCGGCGTTCGACGCGCACCTCCCGGTCCGAGGGGTTCCTGAATCCCTCCAGCAGTGGGCCCCACACCCAGCCCTCGGCCCCCTTGGCATCGTGGAGCGCTCCGTCCTCCCGGCCGATGGCCACATCGTGGTCCACCGCGAAGCCCACGGGAAGGTCGTGGAGGAAGGCGTAGCCGCAGGACCGGCAGCGGTAGTCGCCCAGCACATGCACCCCGGGCACCACCACGCCCAGCGCTTCCGGCGCACCGGCCCCACAGCGCGGGCACGAGCGCTCGGCGAAGAGCGATGGGCGTACGGGGACGAGATGCCGGTCCATGGGCTCAGGTGGCGCGGTGGAACCGCCAGAACGTGGCCATGCCCCGCAGCATCCACCGGAGGTTCACCCGGGTGCGGGGGAACAGGAGGTCCAGCAGGAAGATGCTCACGAGGAACGAACCGATCGTGGCCCAGATCGCGCCGATGGACTTGAACGGAGGGATCAGGAAATAGTTGATGGCGATGTTGAGGCCGGCGCCCACCACGGCGGTGAGGAGCGAGTAGCGGAACAGCCCCTCGTTGGTGATGAAGCTCGCCTTGGCCACGCCCATGTTGGTGAAGAACAGGCGGATGGCGAAGAGGGACAACAGGGTGCCGGCCGGCGCGAAGGCCTCGCCATAGAGCCAGACGATGAGGGGCTTGGCCAGGAAGTAGAGGGGCACGGAGGTCATCAGGAACATCAGGAACATCAGCCGGTACTGGTTCAGCAGCCGGTCCGCGTACAACGCCGGGTCCTGCAGCTTCGCCCGGGTGATGGCGGGCGCCAGGCTCTTCTGCACGATCACCGGCAGGAAGCCCATGGCCTCGATCATCTTCAGCGCCACGGAGTACTGCCCCACCTCGGCATAGGCCGCCTCCTGCCCCATCGTGGACGCGAGCATGTCGCCGATCATCACCTGGTCGATCTTGGCCTGGATGTACAGCGCGACCCCGTACACCAGCATGGGCCAGCTCTCGTTCACCAGATAGCGGAGGGTGGACCGGGAGACCCTCCAGGTCCTCCAGCTCGCACCGTCGCGCGCGAGGGCCAGGGAATACCCGGCGGCCAGCACGAACGTCTCCAGCACGTAGACCCAGGCGAACCAGATCAGCGGGGCCCGAAGGGCGATCAGGGCGAGCTTGAAGGCGGCGCTGATGAGCACCTGCGCGAACTGCACCCTGACGGAGCTCTTGGCGTCCACCCGGGCCATGAAGTGGTGCTCGATCACGCTGAACGGCCGGAGCAGCTCGGCCCCGGCGATGACCACCACGAGCGTCGCCGTCAGCCCGTCCATCCCCTTGATGAAGGTGGCGGCCAGCACCACCACGAGGAGCAGCACGGAGCCCACCAGCTTGATGAAGGCCGCCGTGCCCAGCAGCTCGTCGCGCCGTTCCGGACGCTGCACCAGGTCGCGCACGATGATCTGGTCCACGCCCATGGCGCTGAGCGCGAAGAACATGCCCACGAATCCGGTGGCGTAGTTCAGCTGGCCGAAGAGCGCATCGCCCAGGTAGCGGGCCACGTAGATGCCGGTGATCAGCACCACGACGAGGCGCACCACCTGCTCCCCGAAGAGCCAGGAGGTGTTGCCCAGGTACTTTCTGAACCCCTCGGTGCGCAGCATGCGTCCGGCGGGGCTATTTGGTGTAGTAGCCGTAGCCGTCGCCGTAGCCCTCGCCGGCCTTCACGTCGTTGAGCAACAGGTCGATCCGGCCGACCTTCTTCTCCACGTACATCTCATTGATGATGCGGAGCGCCTTGCGATGGGTGCGGTTCTGACGCACCACGTAGAGCGTGACGTCGATGTGGCGGGCGAGGATCACATACTCGCTCACCAGCCCCATCGGCGAGGCGTCGACGATGATCTGGTCGTAGCGACCGCGCACCTGTTGGAACAGCTCGGCCATGCGCGGCATCTCCACCAGTTCGAGCGGATTGGGCGGCACGGGGCCGGCCGTGATCACGTCGAGCCCTTCGATGTCGCCGCGGCGGATGATGTCGCCCAGCTGGCACTCGCCGATCAGGTAGTTGCTCAGGCCCTGGCCGGCCTTCAGCTCCAGGGTCTCCTCCAGGCGTGGCCGGCGCATGTCCGCGTCGATGATCAAGGTGCGCTGTCCGCTCATGGCCATCACGCTCGCGAGGTTCAATGCGCAGAAGGTCTTGCCCTCCCCGCTGGTGCTCGACGTGAAGCCGATCACCTGCCGGGCCGCGTTGGCATTGAGGTACTGCAGGTTGATGCGGGCCGTGCGGAACGATTCGGCCAGCAACGATTTGGGCTCGTTGGGCAGCACCCGCTTGCGCTTGCCGCCCGGAATGGTGGCCAGCACCGGGATCGGGCTCACGCGCTTCAGCTCGTCCAGATGCTCGATGCGGTCGTTGAGGAAGTCGCGGATCAGGATGAGGCCGAGCGGCAGCAGAAGGCCCAGCATCATGGCCCCTCCGAGCACGGTCTTCTTGTCCGGGGCCACGGGGCCGAAGCCGCTCATGCGCGCATCGTCCACCACGCTCTTGTCCACCTGATCGCTCGCGATGGCGATGCCCGCCTCGGCGCGCTTCTCCATCAGGTAGTTGTACAGGTTGTCGCTCAGCTTGAACTTCCGCTCGATGTTCACCAGGCGGCGCTCGTTCTCGGGCAGCTGGTTGAACTGGTAGTTGATGGAGCCCAAGCGCCGGTTCAGTTCCGCGATGCTGATGTCGGCCTGGCTCACGAGCCCCTCGGCCGTCTCGATCAACGAGCTCTTGATGTTCTGGATCTTCCGCTCCATCGCGATGATGGTCGGGTTGCTCCGCACGGTGCTCAGGTTCTGGGCGGCCAGGTCGGCGTAGAGCTGGGTGAGCTGGATCACCAGGTTGTTGAGCACCGGATCGTCGATGCCCGAGCTGGAGGGGGCCGCCACGTTGCGGAAATCCTCGGCGCTGCGCAGCTTGTTGAGGATGGTGAGGCAGTACTGCCGCTTCTGCATCACGGCACTGCGCTCGTCCTCCAGCCGTGAACGCTCCTGGAACAGCGCATCGCTCGTGGTGCCGGCGCTCATCATGCCGCCACTGCTGCCCCGGAAGCTCTCCATGCTGCTCTCCACCTGCCGCAGTGAGTCGCTCACCGTGCCGATCTGGTTGTCGATGAAGTTGATCGTCTTGAGACCCTTCTGCTGCTGCTTGTACAGCTCGCCCTCGATGTAGGTCTCCATCAGCTTGTTCAGGTAGTTCCGCTCCTTGCTCACCACCTCGCCCACCACGCTCAACTGGACGATGTTGCTGTTGTCGCTCGCCGGCTCGGCGAACGTGATGCCCTTGTACAGCTTGGTCAGGCCCTCCAGGCTGTTGATGTAGAAATAGTAGTCGCTCTCCGGATCATAGCGCCGGTCCTCGGGGAACTCGATCCTGAAGCTGAGCTTATCGCCCACGAACGGATCGCCCACCTTGGCCGTCTGGTCGATGTCCACTCGTTCCAGGTACTCGCTCACCACCTCCTGGCGCTTCACGTTGTACAGCCGTACGTTCTTGCCTTCGGCCTTCACCCGGTAGGTGCCGGCCGCCAGGTCCACCGACACGTGGATGGGCACGCCCGTGATCTGCAACGAGGCCGTGTCCAGGGTGATCTTGAACGGAGGGTAGTCGTAGCGCTCCTGCTTCAGGAACCGGTGCTCCTCGTAGAAGGTGATGCCGAAGTCCAGGCGCTTGAGCGTCTTCTCCACGTTGGACCGTGACGTGAGGATCGCGATGTGGTCCTCGATGTCACCTCCGCTGCGCAGGAAGGACATGCCCTTGAGGAACTCGTCCTGCCCGCCCCCGAAACTGTTGCGGCTCTTCTCCCCCATGAGCATGGTGGCGCTCACCAGGAACTGCTTCGGGGTGGTCTTCAGGTAGGCCACCGCCGCGGCCCCGGAAAGCGAGAGGGTGATGAGGAACAACCACCATTTGGCCGCCAGCTTGCGGAAGATGGCCCTCAGGTCGATGGTGTCCCCCGTACCGGTCTGTGCGGCCATCAGTTGTTGTTCTGGTTGAGGATGAACACGTTGGCCACCAAGGCCAGGGCGCTGATCGCGCCGAAGAGCACCGACAGCAGCTCCAGGTTCATCCGGCCTGCGCGGGCCTTCAGCGTGGGCACGTACACCACGTCGTTCGGCAGCAGGTAGTAGTACTCGCTGGCCAGCACCTCCGTGCCGGACAGGTCCACGTACAGGGCCTGGACGCCGCGGTCGCTCTGGCGCATGAGGGTCACCTTGCTCTTGTCACCATACTCGTTGGGGCCACCGGCCATGGCCAGCGCGTCCAGGATGGTGATCTGGTTGTTGTAGATGAAGTACATGCCCGGGTTGCGCACGTCGCCCAGAACGCTGATGCGGAAGCTCACCAGCTTGAGGATCACGGTGGCGTTGGTGAAGTACTCGTTGATCTTGCGCTGCACCAGGTCCTGCGCCTCGCCCATCGTGAGGCCTTGCACCTTGATGCGACCCACCGTGGGCAACTGGACCTGTCCGTTCTTGTCCACGGAGAACCCGTTCACGTAGAGCGCCGCATCGTTCACGCCCTGGAAGCCGTTCTGGTTCTCCACGTTGAAGAAGCGGTGGGTGGCCTCATCGAGGCCCAGTACACGGATGCTCAGCACATCGTTCACCTGGATCCGGTACTCGAACTTGCGGTTCTCGAACAACTTGGCCGCGCCCGGGGTCAGCGAACCATCCTGCAGGTAGTTGATGTTGCGACGCCCGCCGACGCAGCCCGTCAGCAGCACCAGGGCGGCCAGCAGCCCCCATCCCATCCCCTTGAGCTCCTTCATGCGCGTACCATCCGCGGGACGCCCTCCGCAGGGACAACGATCCCCGCTTCGGAAGGCAAGTCCTTGACGGACAAGCGCCAAAGATACGTGCACATCCGTGCCGAGGTTGCGCTATGCGGTATGGGCTCACCACTGGTGCGATGTTTTTGTGAGCTCAAGGAACGAGCCGCGCGGTAATGAGGCATCAAGCGGTACGCCGCAATCGGGTATTCTGGCGCATTATGTCAAGACTGTCTTCCCCATGAGCGGATGAATCACGTTAGGTCGGGAATCCGATGCCGACACTAACTTCGCCTAACAGTGCAGGCAATCCCACAACCACAAGACTAATGAACAAGCTCAGGAGGACATGGACTTGGGGCAAGCTGGTCATGTTCTTGGGGGTTGGAATGATGATAGCTGGTCCGTTAATTGGAAAAATGACCCTGTTCGACCTTGGGTTCATTGTTGCGTTCACTGGTTGGATGACTTCCGACTAGAATCTTCGTCGTTTTCGAGCCTCATCCTTCCTTTAGAGATTAACTCTCATTGTAGTGCTACGCGCTGGGTCACCGACCTGATATATTTAGCGTTTTCCCGGCCATTGCTATCGCACTCGTTGGTCGAACCTTCTACCAGCGGCCGCCACGACAACCAGCACCCAATGGGCAACCACCAGTTGAACGCCCTCGACATGGACGGGCGCGCGGCCTACCTCTGGGCGCATGGGGATTACCTGACCGGAGCGATCGACGAACAAGGCCGGAGCAACTTCTACAGCCTGCACGGCTATTTCGTGGAGGTGGAGCTATTCGATGAGGGCGACGGCATCATGGCCGTCATCCCCTTCACCACCGGCGTTCGTTACGAACGCCTGCTTAGTGTCATTGACCTCGCCCGAATCAGTTGACGGGCTTCCGGCTCCATCAGCGCGCGATGGACAAGAAAGGAAACGGCCATTAGCAGAAATATGCGCCATGGTCTCGCGCAAGTTCGACTTGGCTTATCTTCATTCCTCTAGGCTTCACAAACACGTCAACGATAGCATCCAATTGAGATTGACACCATACACGTAAGCTTTTAATTACCCAGCCTATAACGCCAAAGAAAGCCAGATAATAGTGTTTACGCGTGAAGTATGAACGAATCACGAGCGCGCATTGAGAAGAAATATTTGAAGCGACGGGGTTTTCAGCGATTGCAGTGAAAAGGCGATTCCGGGAATCCTCTTGTTCTGGTGTTAATTCCGAGTTCCTTCGGCGTAACAAAATTTCAAACGTGTACGTGAAAACATTGAATCGTTCGATGGTCTGGATTGTATTATTAATCATAAACTCTAGAAAATCGAACATCTCATGGTTGGGGTCGATCTTCCCCTCAATTGCAGACAGACGAAGTTGATCCCGAAGCCGGAAGAGATCATAACGTGCTGAGATCGCCAGTCGAGTGTAGTAGAGGTTCCTCCACTTCCAATAAACCAGAAGTGGCAGAATGAAGTAGCTAATCAGCAAGATTCGTTCCATGGGAATCTATTTGCCTGAGTTTGATGATCGCAACTTCCTGTTTCTCAACCCCTTAGACTGAAGCTCACGTTTCGCTTCCGCAAGCTCATCAATTCGCTTCTGATTCTGCCCTAGAACGCTGGTGTAATGGAATTGTTGCACAGCGAGCAAGATCAGAAGGCAACCAACGACGATGTAGAAGTGTAGATTCTCCTCGGAACGCAGGAGAATCCATCGATCGATGAGTGCCACCTTTTGTTCTGTCGTTGCAAAAACCCAGATGAACACTGAGTAAAACAGGACTATGAACCCTGTCACGCCGACGCGGTTCATGACCTCGCCAAGAACCGGAAATACAGCGAACCATGGAGTGTTCCTGTTGGTCCGAGGCGATGAGGTGCGACCAGTAGCCATTGAATTGCTGTTGGCGCAATCTAACCGATTTCAGCCAGAGGAGCATGACACCGGAGAATCGTGTTAGTCGATTAACGAACACGATTGCGTGTATCCCACTCAAACGAATCCTAAGCAGCGCAACCAGGGCAAGGTTTACCCCTCGCCTACTCAACGCCGTAAGGGAGCTAAATCGTCCCATCTGCGCAGCGGCTACTCAACCCTATGCTCGCGCGAATATATAAGGAAGTTGGTCCCGGTGGCAATGTTTGGCATTTCATTAGTCGGGCGTGCTTGGCATCAAGTGTGGTGTGAGCACGGAAGAGGAAACCCGACCGGGTCACCGGTCGGCGCGGGGAGGGTCGGTCCACCGCGCATTGGCGCCGGGCAAAGAGCAAGTGCGAGGCCCTTACCTTCCAACAGGTATGCAGGACGGTAAATCGACAACCTCGGCGACAAGGATAAAGAGCGAACCCCGGCTAACTTCCTGTATTCCAGGTCGTTAACCGGGGTTCTTTGTAGCCCGTAGGGGAATCGAACCCCTGTTTCATCCGTGAAAGGGACGCGTCCTAACCCCTAGACGAACGGGCCACAGTGTCCACCTGTCGAAGAGGGCTCCGAAAGGGCGGGCAAAGATAAGACACGCTCCGATCTGTGCAAGATCAGGTGAGGTCGTCCACGTCCGCCTGGAACCGGAAGCCCAACCGCTTGCCGGTGGAGAGCTGGAGTCCGGCGTTGATCTCGTTCATCTCGCTCACGGTCACCTGGTTCACCTGGTCGTAAGGCGGGGTCAGGAGATCGAAGTCCAGCACATAGATGATCGTGGAGTAGATCACCTGCTTCAACACCTCCCTGTCCATGCGATTGCCCGCCAGGTCGTTGTACAGGAACCCCAACTGACGTTTGCCCTGCACGAAGAAGTGGCCGTCCTTGTTGAGGAAGAGGCGGCTGACGAGGTAGCCCAGATCGCGCTCGCGGTTGTACTTGAAGGAGTCGCTCAGGAAATTGTAGACGTTGATGACCCCGAAGTAGCCGCGCTGCTCGTCCTCCTCCAGGTAGCTGGTCTTCCACAGGCTGTGCCCCTGGTCCAGCCGGAACACGTTGGTGTGCATGTGGAAGATCACCGTATCGCCGGCCACCTTGAGCTCGCAGGTCATCTCCCCCTTGTCCCGGTACTGCACGCTCACGCGCTTGTCCCGCTGGAGCATCTCATGCTCGAGGTCATCGGCCACCTCCTGGAGCACCTCCTTCAGGTCCCGGAAGAGGACC
>JAEUSW010000358.1 GCA_016788285.1 Flavobacteriales bacterium | reverse complement strand
TCTGGTAGGTGCGCCAGGCGTGGCCGGCGAGGTAGCCGCGCACCACCATCTCCACCTTCACGGTGGTGCAGGCGGTGCCGATGACGACGTTGGGGTCGGGCGAGGCCTGGGCCCAGTTGGGCGCCACGGGGCGCGTGGCCTCCAGCATGTGCCAGCTGAGCTGGCTGAGCACCTGACCCTTGTGCGGGATGCCACGCGGCAGCACCACATCGAAGGCGCTGATGCGGTCGCTGGCCACCAGCAGGATGCGGCCGTCGGCGAGGGTGTACACGTCGCGCACCTTGCCGCGGTACACCTGGGTGATCAGCGGGTGGCGGAGCTCGGAACGCATCAGGGTCCCGGCGAGGGCGGTGGTCATGGCGTGCGGGCGGGTTGGTCGCGCTGCTCCTGGTCCTTGAAGGCGCCGAGCACCTTGGTGACGAGCTCGTGGCGGATGACGTCCTTCTCGTCGAGCTCGATGATGGCGATGCCCTCCACGCCGCGCAGCAGGCCGATGCCCTTGTCGAGGCCGCTGGGGCTGTGCTTGGGCAGGTCCACCTGGGTGAGGTCGCCGGTGATGACGAACTTGGCGTTGCGCCCCATGCGGGTGAGGAACATCTTGAGCTGGGGCAGGGTGGCGTTCTGGGCCTCGTCGAGGATCACGAAGGCATGGTCGAGGGTGCGGCCGCGCATGAAGGCCAGGGGGGCGATCTGGATGACGCCGGTCTCCAGGTGCTCGGCCAGGCGGCCGGCGGGGATCATGTCCTTGAGGGCGTCGTAGAGGGGCTGCAGGTAGGGATCCAGTTTCTCGCGCAGGTCGCCGGGGAGGAAGCCGAGGTTCTCCCCCGCCTCCACGGCGGGCCGGGTGAGGATGATGCGGCGCACCTGCTTCTCCTTGAGGGCGCGCACGGCCAGGGCCACGGCGGTGTAGGTCTTGCCGGTGCCGGCGGGGCCCATGGCGAACACCATGTCGTGGGTGCGCACGGCCTCCACCAGCCGCTGCTGGTTGCGGGTGCGGGCCTTCACGCGCAGGCCGGCGTTGCCGTGCACCAGCACATCGGCGTCCTCGGCGCTGGGCTCGCTGTCCGGGGCGCCGCCCATGATGTCGTCGAGCACCTTGCGCGGCAGCTCGTTGTAGCGGCCCACGTGCTCCACGAGCTGGTCGAAGCGCTCGGCGAAGACGCTGATGTCGTCGTCGTTGCCGATCACCTTGAGGGTGTCGCCGCGCGCCACGAGGTTGAGCTTCGGGAAGAAGCCGCGGATGATGCGCAGATGCTGGTCGTTGGCGCCGAAGACCGCGATCGGGTCCACCGCCGTCACTTGGATGGAGAGCTCGCCCACGTGCGGTGCTTGGAGGGTGCGGAGCAGGGTACCCGCGTGCCCTTACATTTGACCGGCCGAAGGTAGCCGATCACGAACGACCGGCGACGCACGCGGCCCCGCACGATGGCGATCATCACCCTCACCACCGACATGGGCGTGAAGGACCACTACGTGGCCGTGGTGAAGGGCAGCATCCTGGGCCAGGCGCCGGGTGCGGTCATCGTGGACATCAGCCACCAGATCACGCCGTTCGACAATGCGCAGGCGGCCTTCGTGCTGCGCAACGCGTACCCGGCCTTTCCGGCGGGCACCGTGCACCTCATCGGCATCGACCCCGAGGCCGGTCCGCAGACGCCCCACGTGGTGGCGGCGCACGACGGGCATTGGTTCGTGGGGGCGGACAACGGCATCTTCAGCCTGTTGTTCGACGGCCGGCCGCAGGCGGTGTTCACCCTGCGCATGGTGACGGACGCGGCGGACGCCACCTTCCCGCTGCGGGGTGTGCTGGCGCGGGCGGCGTGCCACCTGGCGCAGGGCGGGGCCATCGACGCCATCGCCGACCCGCGCGGGGGAGTGCGCCAGCAGCTCGGCTTCGTGCCGGCGCTGGACCAGGAGAGCATCCGCGGCGTGGTGATCCATGTGGACGCCTACGGCAACGTGGTCACCAACATCCACCGCGACCACTTCGCGGCGATGGTGCAGGACCGGCCCTTCCGCATCACCTTCGGCCGGTCGCAGTACGACATCACGGCGCTGCACCGCACCTACGGCGAGGTGCCGCAGGGCGAGCGGGTGGCCTTCTTCGGGGCCAGCGGCCTGCTGGAGATCGCGGTGAACAAGGGCGTGGAGGGCGGCGGCGGCGGTGCGGCGCGTCTGTTCGGGCTGCATGTGCAGGACCCGGTGCGCGTGGAGCTGAAGGACGTGGTGCGGCAACGGGCGGCCTCATGATCGTGCGGTTGGTGCGCATGAGCTTCCGCCCCGGGGAGGCCGAGGGGTTCCTCACGCTGTTCGAGGGCTGGCGGCACCGCATCATCGCCATGCCGGGCTGCCTGCACCTGGAGCTGCTGCGCGACGCCGGCGATCCCCG
>JAEUSW010000334.1 GCA_016788285.1 Flavobacteriales bacterium | reverse complement strand
GCAGGAGCCCAGGACATGCAGCGCTCCGCTCGCGTCGCGGCGCAGGCTGCGTGCGATCACCGCCTCATCGGGGTCGTAGGCGCGGTAGCGATGGCTCCACACCACGCCACCGGCCGCATCCAGTTTGAAGAGCGACAGGTGCATCCGCTGCGTCGCCGTCTCGCGGACGTGGCCGAGCAGGATCACGCCTCCGTCCGCATCGGCCACCCCATCGGTGATGACCTCGGACCACCCGGTGCCCCCGTAGTACGTCAGGCCCCAGGCGAGCGCCCCACCGGCCGTGAACCGCACGGCGACCTGATCGGAGTTGCTCGGCTCCGTGCCGTTGCCGGCGATGACCAGGTCCCCGTTGGTGGCCTCGATCACCACGTTGACCTGTCCACCGGAATAGCCGTAATGCACGTACGAGGTGAACTGCGGCTGGGCGGCGGCGGCCATGCCGATGCACACCCCCACGAGGGACCGTGCGCAGTACGCGGCGATGGTCCGGCCTCCGTTCATCCGACGCTCAAGGTAGTGCAAGCGGTCCATGGCGTGCCGGGGCAGCTCGGGCGCGTGTGCAGGGGACGCCGTCGCGCTCAGCGGGGCTGAAGCACCACGCGCGTCGAAGCGACCGTGCCGGCGGTGCCCGCCACCACCGTGTATGCCCCGGCGGCCAGGCCGTCCACGCCGATGCGGGCCGCGCCCCCGGCGTCGAGCATCAGGTGGCGGACCGAACGGCCAGTGCCATCGAACAGCCACACCGGCAGGCCTGCCAGCTGCGCACCGCCCTGGACCAGCACGTGCGACGCATCCTGATCCACCACGACCAGCAAAGGCTGCCGGGCCCCTTCCGCGACCCCGGTGTTGATGCCCGGGCCGTTGAGGAAGCCGAGCACGCGATCGGCCGGGAT
This sequence comes from Flavobacteriales bacterium, assembly GCA_016788285.1. Taxonomy (GTDB): domain Bacteria; phylum Bacteroidota; class Bacteroidia; order Flavobacteriales_F; family PHOS-HE28; genus PHOS-HE28. Next base: position 5,076 of record JAEUSW010000334.1, on the reverse strand, counting down.
GGAGGAGGCGATGCCGTCCATCTCGCCGTCGCCGTTCAGATCGACCACATCCACATGGACGTTGAAACCCATCTCGTCGGTGAGCTGGATGCCCGGTCCGAACGTGAGGTTCCCCGTGTTCGTGTACCACACCACACGGCCGCCATCGTATCGCCCCGTCAGCAGGTCCGCATCCCCATCGTCGTCGAGATCGCCCATGGCCATGCCCGTCACATCGAACGAGGGATCGCTGAAGAGCAGCGCGGGCGGGTCCCAGCCCAAGGGGGTCCGCACCAGGCAGTGGACGGACGAGCCCTGCTCACCGGCCACCAGGAGATCCGCATCGCCATCGCCGTCGGCATCGCCCACGCACGTGGACCGTACGGTGCCCAGCGCTCCGGCCGGCAGGATCTCGGCCTCCGCGGCGAAGCTCGCCCCGCCCAGGTTCCGGTACCAGGCCATGCGGCCCGTGTTGGGGTCGAGGTCCACCACGTCCGGGAGCCCGTCGCCATCCACGTCCTCGAAGCGATGGAACCGCGGGGGTCCTTGGGCCAGGGCCTGGCTGGGGCTGAAGGCGCCCGATCCATTGTTCAGCAGCAGCACCTTCGCGATGGCCGTGCCGTTGGCCGCACGCTCCACCGTGAGGATGTCGGCATCCCCATCGCCCTCCACATCGCGCACCTCGAGGTAGCTCGCATCGGCGTACACGTCGGAAAGGAAGACCGGTGCGCCGAAACCGCCCGTTCCATCGTTGGGGAAATAGAGCAGGGAGTCGAACGCGTAGGCGGTCAGCACATCGAGGTCCCCGTCGCCATCGAGGTCGGCCGGGATCGCCCTGGAATGTCCGTACGCCCGCGTGGTGATGGGGATGGGCTCGCTGAATCCCGTGTTCGCCTGGTTCTCGATCCATGCGATCGAACGCCCTTCCCTGAACGCGATCACCCCGTCCTGATCGCCGTCACCGTCCAGGTCCGCGAAGCGCGGAGGGCAGGTGCCGCCGCTCAGGGGCGTCATCCGTCGTTCGGGATGGTCCGCGGCCGAGGAGTCCCGTCTCACCCAGGCCACATCGTCGTCCTCATCCCCGCACCAGAGCAGGTCCGTGATCCCATCCCCGTTCATGTCGGCCACGGCGATGGAGCGCAGCCCCCAGGCCTTCGACTGGGTGAAGAACGGGGACTGGCCCACGATCCCATGCAGGCTGTGGCTCGCGGCCAACGACCACCAGGTGTTCGGGTTCTGGGCATTGACCACGAAGTGGACGATGTCCGTGATGCCGTCATACGCCGTGGTGCTGGCCAGCGAGGGCGTGCCGTTCTGGAAGCCGGACCAGACCCGTTGCTGTCCCGTGCCCTCGCTCGCCACGAACACGAGCGCGTCCTGCAGGCTCCCCGTGGTCCCGCGGTTGAAGGCCACCGCACTGACATCGCCGCCCATGGAAGAGAGCTCCACCGGTTGGGAGGCCAGGAAGCCGGGCCCCGTGTTGCTCCGCATCCACACCGCATCGCCGCCCGCGATCACATCGTATCGGAACGTGCCGGTGAAGCTGTAGATGTCCAGGCCGAAGGCCGGCGGCCCCGTGACGAAGAGCGTCTGCCCGGTGCCGAACTGCTGGCTCCCGTTGTCCTGGAACAGGCCCACCCGCCCGTTGTAGTTCAAGGTGAAGAGCTCCACCTCGGGATCCGCATCGCCCTGGCCCACCTCCAGCGCGGTGATGCCCGTGGTGAAGATGTCGTCGATCAGGACGGCCCGGGGCGCGAAGGACCCACCTCCGAGGTTGGCGCACCAGGTCACCCAGCCGTTGCCGAAGTCCGCGACCACGATGTCCAGCAGCCCGTCGCGGTCCACGTCGGCCAGCTCCAGGTCATAGACCCCTTCCGCCTCCATCACGAACTGCGGCGCACCGAACTCGCCGTCCCCGGGATTCCAGTACAGCAGCACATGGTGGCCCCGCAGGGTGCCCACCACCACCTCATTGTCTCCATCCCCGTCCAGGTCCCCGGCCTTCACGCATTGCGCCGAATTGGCCATGGACCAGGAGAGCGTGTCCGGCGGCAGCAGCTGCGCGTTCGTGCACAACGGAACAAGGATCAGCGTGCTCCAGGCCAGGGTCCTTCCTTTGCTCATGATGGTCAGGGTGGAGCGCGAAGTTCGGCAGGAGCACCTGCACAGCGTTCTTCACCGGCCCTCGCGCCGCAGTTCATCGAGCACGATGGGGTCCAGCCGCGGCGTCACCGCGGGGTCGAAGGCCCGCTCCACCCCGCGCCACACCTCGGCCTGTGCTTCGGAAGGATAGGCGGTCAGCAGGGCGCGGCCACGCTCGATCGCCTCCCGGTCCCGTGGACCTCGTCCGTCGAACAGCGCCGCCGCGGTGCCCCAACCGCAACCCCGGAGGAAGTCCGGCCGTCGGTCGGGATCCAGCAGCGACATCATCCGCAGGAGGTCGCCGGGCCGCTCGCCATACTTGCGGCCCAGCACCCAGCCCGTGGCCTCGTCGCTCGCATGGGCCGCCACCGGGGTGCGGACCATGTACACGATGGAGAGCGCCGCACACCCCGCCAACCAGGCCAGCGCCGCACCCTTCCACCATCGCCCCATCCTGCACACTCCGTCCACCACCAGCAGGGCGAGCAGGGGCATGATGAACGGAACGTACCGGTAGTGGACGATCCCGGTCCCATCGGCGCGGATGGTGAATAAAGGCAGTACGGCCATGGCCCCGGTGAACGCGAGCACGAAGGCACCGGCCACGGCGGCGGCCCGCCCGGAACGCATCAGCGAGACCGCCGACCCGATGAGGAGCACGGGAAGCACGCACCACGCGATCGCGCGCACCCCGGGGTCGGTCACCGGGCCCATGGTGAACGACCCCGGGATCACATCCGCCCAGATCGATACGAACCGCACGGGCCAGTCGCGGGGATCCAGTTCCGATCGTTCCGCACCACGCACCGACAGCGGTGCCCACTGTTCCGATCCGAAACCCAGGTCGACGCTGAGCCGCACGAGGGCATGGGGAAGGAAGGCCAGGGCCGCACCGGCGAGCAGGGCCGCCCAGGCACGCGGGGAGCGTCCGCGATCCACCATCAGCCACCAGGCCAAGCAGACCGGCAGAAGCACCCACACGTCATAGGCCAGGCTCGCCAGGCCGCCGATCACCAGACCCGTGCGGAAGGGTCCCGCACCTTCCTTCAGCATCACCGCCACGGCGAACGGCGCGAACGCCATCAGGGCATGCAGCCCGAAGTTGACCGTGGCCCATGGCAGCATCGTCGGAACGGCCAGCACCGTCCACGCGCCGAAGACCAGCCCCGTGCGCGGCCCGAACAGGCGGGCGGCCCAGCCGATCTGGAGATACCGGACCAGCGCGTCCACCAGCAAGGCCGCCCAGCTCAGCGGCGGCACCGGCCCCGGGATCGCCATGCAGAGCAGGGCGATCAGCGACAACGGCAGCGAACCTCCTTCGTGCGGATAGTGGATCAGGTGCTTGAACCCGGGCAGACCATGGTGGGCCACATCGGCCAACGCCAGGTCCCAAGCGGCCTGGTCCGGGGCCAGGCCCCACAGCTGGTGCGACCAACCGAACCACGCGCGCACCAGCGTGCCGACGAGGACGATCCCGATCCGTCCACGTCCGCCCAGGTCACCCGCACCGGTGATCAGCACTGTGCGCATGCACGAAGATCGATCCCTTCCGGCGATCCGGGCCGCTCCAACAACGGTCGAAGCGAAGAAGGCGGCCCCTGCGGACCGCCTTCCTCCCGTTCAGTTCCCGGGACCGCTCACTTCTTCCGGTCGAAGCGGTCCAGCTCCATCACCTTCACCCAGGCCTTCACGAAGTCCTTCACGAACTTCTGCTGGCCGTCGCTCTGGGCGTACACCTCGGCGAGCGCGCGCAGCTGCGAGTTGCTGCCGAAGATGAGGTCCACGCGGGTGCCGGTCCACTTCAGCGCTCCGGACTTGCGGTCGCGGCCCTCGTAGGTGCCGGTGTGGCCGTTGCTGAGCGCGGTCCACGTGGTGCCCATATCCAGCAGGTTCACGAAGAAGTCGTTGGTGAGCTGACCCGGCCGCGCGGTGAACACGCCGTGCTTGCTGCCGCCGGTGTTGGCGCCCAGCACGCGCAGGCCGCCCACGAGCACCGTCATCTCCGGCGCGCTCAACGTGAGCAGCTGGGCGCGGTCCACGAGCATCTCCTCCGCGGGCACGCTCATCAGCTTCTTCTGGTAGTTGCGGAAGCCGTCGGCCTGCGGCTCCATCACGGCGAAGCTCTCCACGTCGGTCTGATCCTGGCTTGCGTCACCGCGGCCGCTGGTGAAGGGCACGGTGAGGGTGACACCCGCCTCCTTCGCGGCCTTCTCCACAGCAGCGCAACCGCCCAGCACGATGAGGTCGGCCATCGACACCTGCTTGCCGCTTGCCTTGAACTCGGCCTGGACCTTCTCCAGCGCACCGAGCACCTTGCCGAGCTGCGCGGGATCGTTCACCTCCCAGAACTTCTGCGGGGCGAGGCGCACACGCGCACCGTTGGCGCCGCCGCGCTTGTCGCTTCCGCGGAAGGTGCTGGCGCTGGCCCATGCGGCGGACACGAGCTCGCTGACGCTGAGGCCGCTGGCGTGGATCTTGGCCTTGAGCGCGGTCACATCCGCATCGCTGAGCGTGGTGCCGGCGGGAACGGGGTCCTGCCAGATGAGCTCCTCCTGCGGTACCTCCGGGCCGAGGTACAGGCTCTTCGGACCCATGTCGCGGTGGGTGAGCTTGAACCAGGCGCGGGCGAAAGCGTCGGCGAAGGCCTGCGGGTCCTGGTGGAAGCGTCGGCTGATCTTCTCGTAGATGGGATCGAAGCGCAGCGACAGGTCCGCGGTGGTCATCATCGGCGGATGCTTCTTGGTCTTGTCGTGCGCATCGGGGATCATGTGCTCCGGCTTGCAGTCCTTGGCCACCCACTGGTGCGCACCGGCGGGGCTCTTCGTCAGCTCCCACTCGTAGCCGAAGAGCATGTCGAAGTAGCCGTTGTCCCAGGTCGTCGGGTTGGGTTTCCACGCGCCCTCGATGCCGCTGGTGATGGTGTGCGCGCCCTTGCCGGAGCCGAAGCTGTTCTTC
>JAEUSW010000323.1 GCA_016788285.1 Flavobacteriales bacterium | reverse complement strand
TTGCTCTTCAGCCCTTCGGCCTTCAGCTGCCGCGCGTAGTCGATGATGCCGCCGTGCAGCTGGGCCACCTTGGTGAAGCCTTGGTGCTTCAGGTAGGCGCTGGCCTTTTCACAGCGGATGCCGCCGGTGCAGTACAGCAGGATCTCGGGTTGTTCGGTGGGTCGACCCAGGGGGTCGACGGTACGCGTGCCATCGATCGGCGCCGGCGGATCGTGCTGCCGCAGCATGTCCACCACCTCTTCGATGGCCCCGCGGAAGGTGTCGGCCTTGGGCAGGTAGGCGCCTTCGAAATGCCCGATGAGGCACTCGTAGTTGTTGCGCATGTCCACCACCAGGGCGCCTTCCTCCATTTTCCGGTTGAAGGTCTTCGCGTCGAGGTGCGCGCCTACGTTCGTGACATCGAAGGCATCATCCGCGAGCCCGTCGGCCACGATCTTCTTCTTCACGCGCACGATCAGCTTCAGGAAGCTCCGGCCATCATCCTCCACGGCGATCTTCCAGGGGATGTGGGCAAAGGACCCGCGCGCATCGAGCGCAGCGCGGAACACTTCCAGTTCGGCCGTGGGCACGCTCACCTGGGCGTTGATGCCTTCCGGGGCGATGTACACCCGGCCGAGCACGCCCAAGGCCTCCCATTCCGCATAGAGCGCGTCCCGAAGCCGGTCCACCTCGCTCAAGCGCACGTAGCGGTAGAAGGAGAGGGTGGTGCGGGGCACACCTTCACCCTCCAGACGGGCGCGGAGCGCCTCGGGGCCATGGAGGTTGCGGAGGTGGTGCTGCATCGTTCGCGAAGGTAGGGCCAGGCCCAGGTGCCCATGAGCGGGGCGCAGGGCGCGGACGGGCCAAGCGTAAGGATGTCCTCGATTCCGGGCATAACCATTTGATATACAGGATAATGTACGGGTCGCCCCCCGGGGACTTGCGTGAATTCCCAGAACAATTACCTTGCACCACCTCAACCATAACCAGACCCAAGCAATGAAGAAGTTCCTGATCGTTCTGGGCGCTGCGGCGTTCCTGGTGTCCATGCCGTCCTGCAAGAAGTGCAGCACCTGCAAGTACACGTACAGCTCCGGAGGGACGAGCTCCACCTACACCTACCCTGAGCAGTGCGGCAACAAGAAGGACATCGATGCCTACGAGGATGCCTGCGCCACGGCCGCTTCCGCTGTGGGCGGTTCCTGCACCTGCGACAAGTCGTAGTCATACGGACCATTCCGAATGGGAGCCCTCCCCCCGGAGGGTTCCCATTCCTTTTTTTCGGGACCATGTCCAAGAACGATCCGTTGTTCAGCTCGGCCGCGCTGTTGCTCGCCACGGTGGTGTTATCCGCGGCCGTGGCGCATAGCGCGTATGTGGCCGCGTGCGTGTGCGTCATCAATTCCGCGGCTCGTGCGGCCGCGGCGTTGGGCGTGAGCCTCTTGGCCGGTGTGCTCCGGGCCACCTGGATCTCTGATGAACGCGGATCGTTATGGACCGCACGACTGCAGGGCATGGCCTTGCTGGTCGGCGTTTTTTTCCTTGTGCAACATGTGTTCTTCGTCCTTCAGCTGGCGTAAGCCCCTCCCTGTGGTGCTGGTGGTCCTGATGACCTCCTGCGCGGAGCAGCATGACAAGGCCTGGGTCCGGGTGGACGGCCTGGACGCCGGCGGGTTCTCCGTGGCCATGCCGCAGAGACCGGACGCGCAACATGGAACGATGGTCATCGACCGGGACACCGTCGACACCCACATCGATATCCTGGCCGACAGCGGGGTGGTGTATGTGGCGGCGTGGTTCGAACTGCCGGACAGCCTGCGCGCTCGCCCGGCGGAGGAGACGGTCGCTCACATCTGGCCGCAGGTCGTGGCCCGGTTCAACGGGACCGAACTGCAGGAGGAGGGACCGCTGGGCGGCGGCGGTGGTGCGGGCATCCGGGAGGCCTGGTTGATGAGCCCGGGCGGTTCGCGCATCGGGCTGGTGCTGCGGCGTTCGGGCGACCGCATGGTGCTGATGAACGCCGCGATGCCCGATCGCCTGATGCAGCCCGCACAGCGGAGAAGGATGGTGGAGTTCCTCCGGTCCTTTCAGCCGCGGGGTTGACCGCCGGGCGTTCCCGCGTTCGGCCACCGGACGTGGGCGGCCAAGGACGAACCGCCATAGTTTCGCGCCCGATGGGTGAGCAGAGGATCCTGGTGATCGGCAGCTCGGGCCAGATCGGCACCGAGCTCGTGGAAGGGCTGCGTGCCCGGTTCGGCCATGAGAACGTGGTGGCCTCCGACATCAAGGAGCCTCAAGCGGCCCAGGACGGACCGTTCGCCCTGGTGGACGCCATGGACCGCCGCGGCATCGAACGCCTCATCGACAAGCATGGCATCACCGAGGTGTACCTGCTGGCCGCGTTGCTGAGCGCCACGGCCGAGAAGGACCCGGCCTTCGCGTGGAAGCTGAACATGGAGAGCCTGCTGATCGTGCTGGAGCTGGCGCGGGAGGGCAGGCTGAAGAAGGTCTACTGGCCCAGCAGCATCGCCGTGTTCGGGCCCACCACCCCGAAGGACGGCACGCCGCAGCGGACCGTGGCCGAGCCCACCACGGTGTACGGCATCAGCAAGCTGGCGGGTGAAGGCTGGTGCCAGTACTACCACCACCGGTACGGCGTGGACGTACGCAGCATCCGGTACCCCGGCCTCATCGGTTGGAAGAGCGCGCCCGGCGGGGGCACCACGGATTACGCGGTGCACATCTTCCACGAGGCCATCAAGCACGGCACCTACACGAGCTTCCTGGGGCCGAAGAGCACCCTGCCGATGATGTACATGCCCGACGCCATCCGCGCCACCATCGAGCTGATGGAGGCACCGGCGGACCGGGTGAAGGTGCGCACCAGCTACAACCTGGCGGGCTTCAGCTTCGATCCCGAGCAGATCGCCGCCGAGGTGCGCCGCCACATCCCCGGCTTCACCATCGGCTACGCACCGGACCACCGGCAGGCCATCGCCGACAGCTGGCCGCGCAGCATCGACGACAGCGCCGCCCGCGCCGATTGGGGCTGGGAACCGCAGTACGACCTGCGTGCCATGGTGGACGACATGATGGTCCACCTCAAGGGGCGGCTGGGCTGATGCGGTGATCGAAACCCCGGGGCCGGGGAAGGCGTATAGCGGGCGTCCCGACCGGACCCGTCCATGTCGCGCGCCCTCATCCTCGTTCTCGTCGTCCTCAGCTTGGTGCCCGCCGTGGAGGGTCGTGCGCAGGCCACAGGGCCGACCGCGGCCGCCATCAACCAGGTGGACGCGCAGGGGCGCCGCACGGGTCCCTGGCGGTTGACCGCTCCGCAGGAGGGGCGCTCGGGCTATACGGACGGACAGCTGATCGAGGAGGGCAGCTACCTGAACGGTAAACGCTCCGGGCTGTGGAAGCGCTACTGGCCCAACGGCAAGGTGATGAGCGAGATCACTTATCACATGGGCCGTCCCAAAGGGCCGTACAAGACCTATTTCCCCAGCGGCAAGGCCGAGGAGCAGGGCAACTGGGACCTGGACCGCAACACCGGGGCCTTCAAGCGCTGGCACCCCAACGGCGAACTGGCGCAGGAGTTCGTGTTCGATCAGTACGGCACGCGCGACGGCCAGCAGCTCTACTATCACGAGAACGGGCAGCTGGCGGTGTCGGTGAACATCGAGCAGGGCAAGGAGGACGGTACGCTGAAGCGGTACTACGCCAACGGCGATCTGCAGCAGGTGGCCGAGTTCGACGGGGGCGTCATCAATGCCGCCAACAGCAAGTACATCAAGCCGGTGCACCGGGAGACGGCCGTGGCGCCGGAGCCCGTCGGCAAGGCGGCGCCGGCCGTGGCCGCCGAGGAGCGACCCAATGCCGTCACCTTCCGCGAGAACGGGTACAATACCTTGTATGACAAGCAGTTGCGCCTCTCGCAGGTGGGCATGTTCAAGAGCGGACGGCTCTACGATGGCAAGCGCTATCGCTACGATGCGAGCGGAAAGCTGGTCCGCATCGAAGTGTACCAGGACGGCCGCTACGCCGGCGATGGTGTGATCACCGACGAGGACCTGCAGTAGCGGCCGCACGGGGCTGGCTACCTTCGTGGCCCGCTCCGCCGACCATGTCCGACGCCAAGAAGGGTCCGTTCTTCCTCACCAACACGCTCAGCCGCCGCAAGGAGGAGTTCGTGCCCCTGCGCCCGCCGCATGTGGGCCTCTACGTGTGCGGTCCCACCGTGTACAGCGATGTGCACCTGGGCAACGTACGCAGCTTCCTCACCTTCGACGTGCTGTACCGCTGGCTCACCTTCATCGGCTACACGGTGCGCTATGTGCGCAACATCACCGATGTGGGCCACCTGGTGGGCGATGTGGACGAGGGCGAGGACAAGATCGCCAAGCGCGCGCGGCTGGAGCAGCTGGAGCCCATGGAGATCGTGCAGAAGTACACCAACGGCTTCCACGATGTCATGCGGCTCTTCAACATCCTGCCGCCGAGCATCGAGCCCACCGCCACCGGGCACTTGATCGAGCAGATCGAGATGGTGAAGCGCATCATCGGCAGCGGCTACGGCTACGAGGCCAACGGCAGCGTGTACTTCGATGTGCCGCGCTTCGCGGAGAAGCATGCGTACGGGGAGCTCAGCGGGCGCCGGATCGATGAGCTGCTGGCCAATACGCGCGACACCGAGGGCATGGAGGAGAAGCGGAGCCCGCTGGACTTCGCGATCTGGAAGAAGGCCGAGCCTTCGCACCTGATGAAATGGCCCAGCCCCTGGGGCGAGGGCTTCCCCGGCTGGCACCTGGAGTGCAGTGCCATGAGCACCAAGTACCTGGGCCGGACCTTCGACATCCACGGCGGCGGCATGGACCTGAAGTTCCCGCACCATGAATGCGAGATCGCGCAGAGCGTGGCGGCCGATGGTGAGGCGCCCGTGCGCTACTGGATGCACGGCAACATGCTCACCGTGAACGGCCGGAAGATGGCCAAGAGCGAGGGCAACGGCTTCACACCCGAGGAGCTGCTCACCGGGAACCACAAGCTGCTGGAGAAGGGCTACAGCGCCATGACGGTGCGCTTCTTCATGCTGCAGTGCCACTACGCCAGCACGCTCGACTTCAGCAACGCCGCCATGCAGGCCTCGGAGAAGGGTCTGGATCGGCTGGTGAAGGCCATGGCGCTGCTGCCGAAGCTGAAGGCCGCCGAGGCGGATGAGGCCGACATCGACGCCCTGGAACGGCGCTGCCACGCGGCCATGAACGACGACCTCAACACGCCGGTGATGATCGCCGAACTGTTCGAGGCCGTGCGCATCATCAACTCGGTGCATGATGGCAAGCTGAAGCTCACCGAGGCGTCGATCGGGAAGCTGCGGACCATGATGCGGGTGCTGGTGCGCGATGTGCTCGGCATCCGGGAGGAGGTGGCGGACGCGAAGGGGGACGATCACGCCCTCGATGCCCTGGTGCAGGAGTTCATCCGCCTTCGGGCGGAGGCCAAGGCCCGGAAGGACTTCGCGACGGGCGATGCCATCCGGGACCGGCTGGCGGCCATCGGCATCGTATTGAAGGACACCAAGGAGGGCACCACATGGGAGCGCGCGTGAACGCCATCGGCAGCAGGCAGCCGGCAGTACGCAGTTGGCGCGCTGTGGCGAAGGGGTGCGTATGGACTCCCGCCTCCTGCCTGCTGCTGCTCCTCTCAGGCTGCGCGCCCGAGGCCGCACCGAAGCAGGAGGTGCCGAAGCCCGCACCGGTGCAGATGCCGCCGGCACCACCGTTCGATGCGGACAGCGCCTACGCGTTCGTGGCGAAGCAGGTGGCCTTCGGTCCGCGCGTGCCCGGCACCCCATCGCACGCCGCCTGCGCGGACTGGATCGTGGCCCGGCTCAAGGCCTCCGGCGCGACCGTGACGGAGCAGCGGGGCACGGTGACGGCGTTCAACGGCAACCCGCTGCCCCTGCGCAACATCATCGGCAGCTGGCGCCCCGAGGCGCGCGACCGCATCCTGCTGCTCGCGCACTACGACACACGGCCGTTCGCCGACAAGGACGAGGAACGCCGCAACGAGCCCATCCTGGGGGCCAACGACGGGGGCAGTGGGGTGGGCATCCTGCTGGAGATCGCCCGGCACCTCGGTGCGGCGACGGACACGGCCCTGCTGGGGGTCGACCTGCTCTTCACCGACGTGGAGGACTATGGTGAGCCCACCGGGGCCATGACCATGGACGGCAACAGCATCGCCACCTGGGCGCTCGGCAGCCAGTACTGGGCGAAGAACCCGCACGTGCCCGGCTACACCGCGCGGTTCGGCGTGCTGCTGGACATGTGCGGCGCGAAGGACGCGCGCTTCTACCAGGAGTCCATCAGCATGCAGTACGCGCCGCAGGTGGTGCGCAAGCTGTGGCGCACCGCCGCCGCCCTGGGCCATGGCGACCGCTTCGTGGCGGAGACGCGCCATTTCGTGGGCACGGACGACCACCTGCCGATCAATGAGCTGCTGCGGATCCCGACGGCGGACATCATCGAGTACCATGAGGGCACACGCGCCTTCCACCCCAGCTGGCACACCCACGACGACGACATGGACGTGATCGATCGGGCCACGCTGCAGGCCGTGGGCACCACGGTGATGGAGGTGCTGTGGAAGGAGCGCTGACGGGGTGTAATTTCCCCGACATGATGCCTGGATCATCAGGCCTGCCGATCGGAGTGGGGCGCTGGGCCGGTCGCGCACTTGTCGCCCTCGCGGCCCTGACCCCGTTCTCGGTCAAGCTCTACACCCCTGGCCCGGACCTCGAGGTCATCGCTCCCGTGGAGCCGCTCGTGGCCTGCTGTGGTCTGGGACTCCTCCTCCTTCTGGCCCGCCATGGGCAGGAACTCTGGCGAGCCTTCCGCCGTGTTCCGGGACCGATCGCGACCAGTGCCACGCTGCTCATCGTGTTCGCCGCCCTTTCCGCATCGGTGAGCGGTATGCCGGTGGTGGCCTGGAAGGCCTTCACGGTGCGGGCGGCGTATGCGGTCGTCTTTTTCGGGCTTCCCCTGCTGGTGCTTCAACAGGACACGCACTGGGTGCGCCGCGCCCTGGATGTCCATGCCGCCAGCTTCACGTTGGTGCTGATGTGGGCCTTGTGGGTGCAGACGGGGACCGGTTTCGACCGGGCCGGCGCAGGCTACACCGCGTTCCCGTTCTATACGGACCACACCGTGCATTCGGCGGCCCTTGTCTTCGTGCTCGCCTGGGTGATCGGCCGGGCGGCCATGATCTGGCGGTCCACCCGGGCCTGGGCGCGTGCGCTGTGGGTGCTGTGGAGCGCGGTCCTGCTGTTCGGCCTCTGGGCCTCATTCTGCCGGGCGGCATGGCTCAGTGCCGCGGTCGTTCTGGTGCTGCTTCCGGCCGTTCTGCTCCCGGCGCGTTGGCGCTTGGTCGTCGGCATGGGTACCGGGCTCACCATGGCGGCCGTGCTCCTTCTGCTCTGGCGTTCAGCGGCCGGGCGAACGGTCCACGGCAACTCCGATGATGCGGGGGTGCGGGAGAGCCTTCTCTCCATCACCAACACCACCACGGATGCCAGCAACCGCGAACGCCTGAACCGGTGGCGCTGCGCCCTGCGGATGTTCAAGGCCGATCCATGGCTGGGGACCGGCCCAGGGACCTTCCAGTTCCTGTACGTGGCCCATCAACGGCCCGAGGAGATGACCTATCTCAGCGTCCGTGAGCCGGGTGCCCCTTCACGGATCAAGCGCAGCTGGAGCTTGACCCCGGACACCTTCATCCGCAGCAATCCCCAGACCCTCTACGACAGTGGGGGCACCGCCCATTCGGAGTACTTCCTCGCGCTGGCTGAATCAGGCCTCATGGGCTTCGGGGCGTGGTGTGCGCTCCTGGGGTGCGTGCTCTGGCGTGCGTTGCGGACTTGGTGGGGTCCGATGCCCTTCCAGGCCCGCATCATCGATCTGACGGTTGGTGTGGCGATCGCCGCCTATGCGGTCCATGCGATGTTCAACAATTACCTGGACGATGCCAAGGTGGCCTTTCCGTTCTGGATGATGATCGCCGCGCTCCACATGGGGGGGCCGCTCGCGCGGGCCGATCAGTCCCGGTCGAACGCGCGCCAGTCCTGAATCCAGGCGGGGCCCTGTTTGTGCCAGAGCACCATCAGCACAAGGACGAGCAGGGTGACCAGGACCGAGGTGGTGAGGACCGTGATCGCGGCGCTCAACCGCGGGGAGCTGACCAGATCGAGCTCGGCCCGCCGGACCAGGGTGAGCCGGGGCAGGGCATCGCGTGCCAGTCCGGCCCGGGCGGCCTCGGCCACCATGAGGCTGCCGTACAGGTCCTCGTTCGTGTGGGCCAACGTAGCGACCATGGCGGTGAGCTGCAGGTCCAGGTGCTTTCGCAGGGTGTCGTTCACGGGCGGTCCGCTGGCCCAGGTGCGGGTCCGGTCGATGAGGCCGATCAGCTGATCGGCCTGCTCCTGACCGCGCCGTTCGGCCCGCTTTACCAGGTCCTCGTGAACGGCCACCTGCTGCTCGATCCGGTCGCGCACCTCCCGATCGGCGGTGCGGAGCAGTTCGGCATGGATGGCCATGGCCATCTCCACCGCCTTTTCGCGGTCCCTGTCCGAAACGGTGATGCGGAGGGTGTTCGGGTCGATGATGTCGGCACGGATGCTCCGCTCGAGGGTCAACCTGATCCGCTCGGCGGCGAATCGTTGGTCGGGGGCTATCCCATAGTGGGTGCCGAGGTCGAAGGTGTCCACCAGATGATCCAGGATGGCGGAGCCTGTCGCAAGGTGCTGCAGCCGGGTGACCACCAGGTTCGGTGCGAAGGTCCGTTCGGGCCCACGGGTCTGATCACCATGCTCGGGTCCTGCCCAGATCACGACATGCGACCGATAGGGGATCGGGAAGATGAGCAGGTAGATGCCGGTCAGCAGCCCGCTCAGCACGGCGACACTGAGGAGGACCCAGCGCCGCGCCTGTAGCATGACCGTCACTGATGCATGCTTGCGTGGGAGCGCTCCCGGCCGGGGGGAGGCGGGCGGGGATGGCATTAAGGACGGCGCATCCACTTCGTTGACCTCGGGCCCCGGCTGCATCGTTGCCGAAATATAGCCGCAACAGGGTGGAACACAAATTGGTATCTTCTTGAACGCGAGAAGGCGGGCCGCGTGAGCGCGGCCCGCCTTCCGGTCCCGATCGTACGTCCTCCTCAGCGCTTCACGAAGCGCTCCTGCAGCAAGGTGCCTTCCTGCTCCACCTGCAGCACGTACACGCCGGGGGCGAGACCCGCGATGTCCAGGGTGGCCTCGCGCAGGACGGAGCGCAGCACGGGCTGACCCGCGGTGTTCAGCACGGTGGCGTTCGCGTTGCGCAGCGGCAGGGAGGAGCTCAGGTAAAGCACGTTATCGACCGGATTGGGGAAGGTGCTCAACGTGGCCTCCGGGGTCACGGTGGCCACGCCGGTGGAGAGGCCCTCGATCACGTGAACGGTGCCGTTGATGGCCGGTGCGCTGATCACGTCCACGATGCCGCTGGTCCAATACACCGTGATCTGGTCCACCTGGCTCTCCTGGCCCAGGCCGAAGTGCGCGTTCAGGGTGCTCATGTACCGGAAACCGTCGCCGCTGCGGATGTCACGGATCTGGGTGCCTGCCGGGGTCTGGATCTCCACACGCGCTCCGATCCCGCTGGTGTTGCTCACCGTGCCTTCAAGCGTCACCTTCAGCCAGTTGTTGCCCGTGAGCGCGTTCATGTGCACGGTGCCGCCGTTCACGATGTCCAGGTAGCCATCGTTGTCCAGGTCGCCCACCGGTCCGTTGGTCGGGGTCACCGTGTGCAGGCTGAAGGTCATGTCCCCGTTGTTGCGCAGGAGCTTTCCCCCGCCCAGCACATCCAGCCAGCCGTCGTTGTCGAAGTCGTGCGTGATCCACTCGATGCTCTGGCCGCTGTGGACATCGAAACCCGACCCGACGGTCACGTTGGTGAAGGTGCTGCCGTCATTCCGCATCAGCTTGTGGCCTCCGTTGGTGAAGGAGCTGGCGCCCTGCAGCACGTCCATGTCGCCGTCGTTGTCGTAGTCGCCCCAGGCCGAGCTCCAGCTCTGCTGGTTGTCGGCCAGGTTCATCAGGGCGGCCACCTCGGTCCAGGTGCCGTCGCCGTTGTTGCGGTGCAGCTGGTCGATGTTGGCCGGGCCCACACCGCCGCGGCACTTCGCGATGAAGAGGTCCACGTCGTGGTCGTTGTCATAGTCGACCCAGATGCTGCCGTAGTTGCCTCCGTCCGGGGTGTCGCCCAGGCCGCCCTGGTAGTAGGTGAGGTTGCCCTGGCCATCGTTCAGGTAGTACACATTGGGCTCCACGTCGTGGCAGACGAAGGCGTCCAGGTGCCCGTCATTGTTGATGTCCACGAAGTTGGACCGCTGGCAGAAGATCCACTCGGTCTGGGAGTTCTCGATGTAGGCCGTGGCGTCGGCGTTCGCGAGCATGAAGGTGGCCGAACCGCCGGCATACAGGAGGTCATTGTATCCGTTGCCGTCCAGGTCGCCGGCCGCCAGGCTCCAGTACGGCGTGGTGTCGGCCGTATCGGTGGGGAACACCGTCTGCACCAGCCCCCCGCCGGTCTGCTGGTGGTTGATCGTGATCTGCAGCTCGGTGACCCGCACCACATCGTCCAGGTGGTCGCCGTTCATGTCCACGGCGGCCACGGTGCTTCCGATGCCGGCCGGCAGGGTCAGCGGCGAGAAGCTGAACACCGGGATCACGATGGGCGATTCGACCAGCTGGAAGGTGAAGCCGCTCGAGCTCCAGCGGTTGTCGAAGGCGATGATGTAGGTGAAGCCGGCGGCCACGTTGAAGGTGAGCAGCGCGGTGTTGTTCACGCCCGAATCATCATCACCGGCCACGCAGGCCAGGGCGCCGCAGCCGCCCAGGTACACGTGCACGCGGCTGTCGGTCAGCGCACCGATGGCCGTGTTGATGGTCACCGTGTAGTTGGACGTGGGCGTGTAGCTGTACCACTCACCGGCCGAGGCCCCGGCCCCGTTCGGCGCGCAGATCGGCGAAGGCACCTGGTTGCCGTTGACGGTGGACACCACATAGGTGCCTGCTGTGATGGGAACGGCCGAAGCGCAGTTGTCCTGCGCCAGGGTCGGCAGCGTGCCGAGAAGGGCGAGCGTGAGGGGGAAGAGAGGCTTCATGGGTGGGTGGGTTTGCAGGTCATGGACAGGGCGGGCCGAGCGAGGAGATCCATTCATTGATCAGGGCCAGCCCCTCGCGGTGCACCAGGGTGCGGCCGAGCAGGGGCATGCGCACCGACCCATCGGTGGAGCTCAGGCGCAGGTGCATCATGGACCGCGTGGTGTCGCCGGCGGCCACGATGTGGGTCACGGATGCATCGATGGGGTCGTCCGGCAGCACGCAGACCCCGAGGTTGACCGGGTCCTGCGTATCCGGCAAGGCCAGGCGCAGGGGCCGGTAGTCGCAATGGCGCTCGTCCGAATGGCAGTGGGCGCATTGCATGTCCAGGTAGCCGCGAACGCGGTCCACCACCGGCAATGACGCTTCCGTCCAATCCGGCGTTGCTTGGATGCCCGACGGGAAGCCCGGGGCCAGGTAGCCTTCCTGTACCCAGCGGTCCAGCTGGTTCATGGTGCCGTCCGGGTAGGCCATGTCCACGTTCAGGTTGCGCGGCTTGGGGCCGATCGGCAGCGGGTCGGTGTTCACCTTGTGGCAGGTGAAGCACTCGGAGGCCGAAGGGATGCGGTAGGTCGTGCTCATCGCCCCGTGTTCACTGTCCGTCCACGCGATGGGCAGGTACCCGCCGCCCATGTCCAGATAGGCCTCGGTCTGCTCCGGGTTCCAGATGTAGTTGGCGAACTCCCAGGCGCCGTTCCGACGGAACATCAATCGCGTTTCGATGATCCTCCGCTCCCCGTCGGGGGCCGTGTTGTCGTACCAGAAGTTCTTGATCAGCACCGTGCCCTCCTCGAACTCCAGCGGCTCGTGGTCGCTCACGTAGGAGGCCTGCGCTCCGGCGGGCATCCACACGAACCGGTTCTTGTGGGCGTAGTCCGTGAACAGCGCATTGATGGGCGCGAACGGGAGCACCCCGGCGTTCGGCTCCAGCTGGTCAAGCTCACCAACGAAGAAGCGGTAGGTGCTCAGGACGGGGTAGGGCAGGGAAGGAAGGTCGACGAGCACGGGATCGGCCGGCGCATCATCCGGGGCGGGGTCCGGCCCCACCAGTTCGTGCGTGCATGCGGCGAAGGCGACGGCGCACAACGAGGCCAGGGCGAGGCTCTTGGGTGCGCGGGAACGCAGGACGGACCGCATGACCGAATGTAGACGGCTTTTGCGGACCACCCGGTGCCTGGGTGGTGCTTGGTCTTGCGATCCTGAGCCGGAGGCCGGGCTAACTTGCCCGCATGTCCGATCCGACCCTGTCCGGAGCTGCGACCGCCGATGCGGACAAGCGCCTCTTCCTGCTCGATGCCTACGCCCTCATCTACCGGGCTTACTTCAGCTTCATCCGCGCGCCCCGCATCAACAGCAAGGGCTTCAACACCAGTGCGGCCTTCGGCTTCACCACCACGCTGCTCGACCTCATCAAGCGCGAGCAGCCCACCCACATCGCCGTGGTGTTCGACACGGCCGCGCCCACCGAGCGCCACGAGACCCTGCTGGACTACAAGGCCAACCGCGAGGAGACCCCCGAGGAGATCCGCAGCAACGTGCCCTACATCCGGCGGATCGTGGAGGCCCTTCGCATCCCGGTGCTGGAGAGCGATGGCTACGAGGCCGACGATGTGATCGGCACCCTGGCCAAGAAGGCCGAGGCCGAGGGCTACACCACGTACATGGTGACGCCGGACAAGGACTTCGGGCAGCTGGTGAGCGACCGCATCATCATGTACAAGCCGGGCCGCGGCGGCGAACCGCCCGAGAAGCTGGGCCCCAAGGAGATCTGCGAGCGCTGGGGCGGCCTCAGCAGCCCGGACCAGGTCAAGGACATCCTCGGCCTCATGGGCGATGCGGTGGACAACATCCCCGGCATCCCCGGCATCGGCGAGAAGACCGCCATGAAGCTCATCCAGCAGTTCGGCAGCCTCGAAGGAGTGCTCGAGAACGCCGACAAGCTGAAGGGCAAGCAGCAGGAGAACGTGATCCAGTTCGCCGAACAGGGCCGCTTGAGCAAGCGGCTCGCCACCATCATCATCGATGCGCCGGTGGAGCTGGACCACGACGCCCTTCACCTGGATCCGCCGGACAAGGACAAGGTGCTGGAGGTGTTCAGCGAGCTCGAGTTCAAGACCCTGGTGAACCGGGTGCTGGGCGGCGACGCGAACGGGACCGCCGAGGAGCCCAAGGCCGGCAAGCGCGCCAAGGCGGCGGCCAACACCGGCCAGGTCGACCTCTTCGGCAGCAGCGTGGACGAGGAAGGCCACGTGGCCCTCACCGAGCTGGCCACCATCGACACCGTGCCGCACCGCTACTTCCTGGCCCGCACCCACGAGGACCTGTACATGCTGGCGGCGCAGCTGAAGAAGCAGCCGCGCTTCTGCTTCGACACGGAGACCACCGGTACCGATGAGCGCACGGCCGAGCTGGTGGGCCTCTCCTTCAGCTGGAAGGAACATGAGGGCCACTATGTGCCCGTGCCGGAGGACCGCGCCGAGGCCCAGCGCATCGTGGACATCTTCAAGCCCGTGCTCGAGAACGAGGCCATCGGCAAGGTGGCCCAGAACGCCAAGTACGACATCCGCGTGCTGGCCCGCTACGGCGTGGAGGTGAAGGGGCCGCTCTTCGACACCATGGTGGCGCACTTCCTGCTGAAGCCCGACCTGCAGAAGCACGGCATGGACTTCCTCAGCGAGACCTACCTCGGCTACAGGCCGGTGAGCATCACCACCCTCATCGGCGAGAAGGGCCGCGGCAAGGTGCAGAAGAGCATGCGCGACGTGGAGGTGGAGCTGGTGAAGGACTATGCCGCCGAGGACGCGGACGTGACCTGGCAGCTGGCCGGCAAGCTGGAGCCCCTGCTGGCCGAGGACGAGGTGACCGGCCTCTTCAACGAGGTGGAGATGCCCCTGGTGCACGTTCTCGCCGACATGGAGACGGAGGGCATCCGCATCGACATCCCGGCGCTCAAGCAGTTCAGCGAGGAGCTGGGCACGGAGCTGATCCGCCTGCAGGACGCCATCCACCAGGCCTGCGGAGCGCCCTTCAACATCGACAGTCCGAAGCAGCTCGGCGATGTGCTCTTCGAGACCCTGAAGCTCGGAGGCGACAAGGTGAAGAAGACCGCCAAGACCGGGCAGTACCAGACCAGTGAGGACATCCTGCAGGAGCTGAGCAACGCGCACCCCGCGATCCCGCTGATCCTGGACTACCGCAGCCTGCGCAAGCTGAAGGGCACCTACGTGGACACCCTGCCCGAGGCGGCGGATCCCGAGACCCACCGCGTGCACACGAGCTACCTGCAGACGGTGGCCGCCACCGGTCGCCTGGCCAGCAACGACCCCAACCTGCAGAACATCCCCATCCGCACCGAGAAGGGGCGCGAGATCCGAAAGGCTTTCGTGCCGCGCAGCGAGGACTATCTGCTGCTCAGCGCCGACTACAGCCAGATCGAGCTGCGGATCATCGCCCACATGAGCGGCGATGCCAACATGCAGGAGGCCTTCCGCAAGGGGCTCGACATCCACGCGGCCACGGCGGCCAAGGTGTTCAACGTGGACATCGCGGAAGTGACGCGCGAGCAGCGGAGCCGCGCGAAGGCCGTGAACTTCGGGATCGCCTACGGTCAGGGCGCCTTCGGCCTGGCCCAGAACCTGGGTATCCCGCGCGGCGAGGCCAAGCAGATCATCGACGATTACTTCGCCCAGTTCCCTGGCGTGCGCAACTACATGGACGAGATGATCGGCTTCTGCCGCACCCACGGCTACATCAGGACGCTGATGGGCCGGCGTCGCTACCTGCCGGACATCACCAGCGCCAACAACACGGTGCGGGCCCAGGCCGAGCGCATCGCGATCAATGCGCCCATGCAGGGTTCGGCGGCCGACATCATCAAGGTGGCGATGGTGAACATCCACCGCGACATCCGCGAGCAGGGGCTGAAGAGCAGGCTGTTGTTGCAGGTGCACGATGAACTGGTGTTCGACGCGCACGGGGACGAGCTGGATGGACTGAAGACCGTGGTGCGGACGCGGATGGAAGGCGCGATGGCCCTGGATGTGCCGCTGGTTGTTGACATGGGCGTGGGGAAAAACTGGTTGGAGGCGCACTGACCCGCGGCCGGTCCGGATGGACCTTTACCGCAGACTGGATCCCATGATGCACCCCTCCCGGACCATGTGGCCGCTGGCGGCCGCCCTGGTCGTGCTGGTCGCCTGTGGCGGCGGCGAAAGCGGCCAACAGGACACCTTGAACGTGCCCGACAGCGCGGATTCCGCGGCGCAGGCCGAGCGGATGCGGAAGACCCGCAACATCTTCTACAACATCCCGTCCCCCATGGAGACGGCGGCGTTGCTCCGGAAGGCCGGCGCGGAGTACGACAAGGACATCCTGAACGACGTGAAGAACGTGGACCGGTACACGGCCGCGAGCAAGCAGGCGCTGAACCTGGGCATCTACGGCGCCGACCTCAGCTACGCCAGCGTGAACAACCAGACGCAGGAGAGCATGTTCTACACCAGCTGCGCCAAGAAGCTGGCCGACCGCCTGGGGGTGAGCAACGCCTTCAACGACACCACGTTGGAGCGCATGGAGGCGAACATGAACGACCGCGATTCGCTCCTCAGCATCATCAGCGAGACCTACTGGAACGTGGACGCCTACCTGAAGGAGAACGAGCGCGACAACATCAGCGCGCTGATGATCGCCGGGGGGTGGGTGGAAGGCCTGTACATCGCCACGCAGGTGGCCAGGACCAAGGACACGCCGGAGCTCCGGTCGCGCATCGCCGAGCAGCGCCTGAGCCTCAACGACCTGCTGGGGCTGATGAACACGTACACGGGGACCGACGAGGCCCTCAACGGGGCGAAGGCCGACCTGAAGGCCCTTTCCGACCTCTTCGGTCCGGCGCCCGCGGCCGGAACACCCGCACAAGTGACCCAGGAGAACGGTGTGGCCGTGATCGGTGGAGGAGAGCCCGCTGCGGCCCTCACGGACGATCAGCTGAAGGCGATCACCGAACGGACCGCCACCATCCGCAACGCCTACATCAACTGAGCACCGCCATGACCGCCTTGCGAACGACCCTCGCCCACGCAGCCCTGGCCGGTGCCCTGCTGATGGCCGCCACCGCCGCGCAGGCCCAGTGCCGCAGCTTCGCCAAGAACAAGTGCGTGCCGGAGCTGGCACCGTACAAGTTCAACGAGTCCTTCAACGCGGCCCAGCTCGCCCCCGGCGAGGAGGCCGAAGTGAACCTCACCTTCTTCAGCGGGCAGGAATACCGCGTGATGGTGTGCACCCACCCCATCCTGGGCGAGGTGAACTGGAAGCTGATGGACGCCTCCAACAAGATCGTGTTCGAGAGCCTGGCCGATGAGCCCAAGCATCACTTCGACCTGCGCATGGCCTCCACGCAGCAGATGAAGGTGGTGGTGTGGGTGCCGGGCAAGGCGCGCACCGACATGGTGCACGTCGGCTGTGTGGCCATTCTCGTGGGCTTCAAGGAGTGACCCGGCCCACGGTCCTTTCACACGAAGGCCCGGTCGTTCGACCGGGCCTTCGTGTTCTCGCGAGGAAGATGCTCACTCCTTGGTGAAGCGGGTGAGCTGCGTGCGCCCGTTCTGCCGGATGACCGCCAGATAGACCCCCTTGGCCAGGGCATCCACCGGCAGGGCCAGTCGGTTGAGGCCGGCCGGCAGCGTGCGCTGCGGCAGTTGGGCCACCAGGCGGCCCACCGGGTCGAGGACCTGCACCTGCAGGGCACCACCCTCGCGCAGGTCCATCACCAGGTCGGCGTTGGCACCCGCGGGGTTGGGCACCACGCTCAGGCCCTCCGAGCCCTCGGTCACCAGCTCGGCCATGCCCACCGGTGCACCGTTCACGTTGATGTTGTCGATGAACAGGTTGTTCCCGCCATCGCTCTCGAACTCGAACTTGAAGCGGAACTCGCTCACGTGGTAGGTGGTGCTGATGTTGTCCACCACGGACTCGTCCCATTGCGCCTCGCTGGTGGGCGTGAAGGGGCTGGTCTGCAGGGAGGCCGTGTTGAGCGCCCCCGTGCCGTAGAGGATGTCACGCAGGCTCCAGCTCTCGCCGCAGTCCTTGCTGACATACAGCTTCAGCACATCGTTGTTCTGCGTGTTCCGTTGCGCGTAGGCATAGCGGTAGCTGATCACGATGTCGCTCGCGTTGCTCATGTCCAGCGTGTTGCTCACCAGCTCGTCGATCTCGCCCTCGCTGCTCACGTAGTTGTTGAGGCGCACGCACTTGGCGCTCTGGTAGCCGGTGGTGCCCACGAGCTGGAAGGCGCCGTTCCCGCCCACGTCGTTCACGGCCCAGTCGGTGTTGGGCAGGGTGGTGGTCGCCTCGAAGCCTTCGCTGTAGGGCACCGCCAGACCGGCGGCCGGCATCACCATCACGTAGTTGTTCACCTGGGTGCTCACCTGGGTGTTGCCATTGCCGACCACCAGGGTCACGGGGTAGAGGCCGGGGCTGCCGTAGGTCACCACGGGGTTCTGGTCGGTGCTCGTGGACGGAGTGCCGCCGGGGAACGTCCATTCCCAGGTGGTGGCGCCATGGTAGCTCACATCGGTGAACTGCACCGCGCCACCGGAGCAGACCTCCCGAAGATCGCTGGTGAAGGCCGCGGCGCACAGGACATCGGTGCCCGTGGTGCCGGTGGCCGCCAGGTTGGACGGCTGCCAGAGCTGGTTGCGCTGGGCGGTGCCCGAGTTCAGGGCGGCCAGCATCCGGGTCTTCTGGCCTTCGGTGAACATCTTCGAGCAGTACGAGTACTCCATGTAGTTCTCCACGTTGTCCAACGGGCTGTTGCAGGTGGCCCCGGACAGGGTGCAGCTGGTCCAGCCCTCCGTGTTCGGCGTGTCGCTCACGTTGTCGTCCTCGTTGCAGTTGCTGGCGAGGCCCGGTTCGTTGGTGGGGCCCCAGGTGTGGCGCAGGTTGATCCAGTGGCCCACCTCGTGCGTGAGGGTGCGGGAGCGGCCCACGCTGCTGGTGCCGATGCTTCCCGTGTAGTTGTGCAGGAGCACGATGCCATCGGCCGCCGCGGCCCAGGAGCTGTTCACCGAGCCCGGTGTCAGCGTGTACCCGGCCGCTCCGTCCGCATAGGCGCAGACCCATACGTTGAGGTACATGTCCCGCGGCCACTGGATCAGGTCCTTCATGTCCTGCGTGCCGTCGTTGGTCAGGATGCTCTGGATCCGGTTGATGCCGCTGGTGCAGTTGCCGTCGGGGTCGAGCTGGGCCAGCCGGAAGGTGATGCCCACATCGGCCACGATGCCCAGGAACTCCGGGCGCACGTTGTCCCAGTCGGCGTTCAGTTTGTTGAAGTCGTCGTTCAGCACGCGGATGGCGTCATGCACCTGGGCGTCGCTGATGTTCTCCGGCCCGTTGTTGTGGATGATGTGGAACACGACAGGCAGCACGTAGGTGTTTCCGCCGCGCTCAGCTTCGCTCAACTGGGCATACTGCTGGGTGTAGGCCTCCAGGGCGGCCTCATCATCAGCGATGCGCTGCAACCGTTGCGGGTCGTTCTGGTGCAGCGGGGCCAGGTGCTCCAGGCCGTGTGTGCTGCAATGGAAGGGGGCGTCCTGTTGGGCCTGCACAGGGCCGAAGGGGATCAGGGCCGCCAGAAGCAGGGGCCCGAACGGGTTCGTGTGGGTCATCGCAAGGGGGCGCTCGGAAGAAGCGGAGCGCAAGATAAACGCCCACCCCCTGCCAACGGTTGGTCAGCAAGCCTGCATTTCGCCCCGATCCTTGGGATCCGAGAGGAAGCTTACAAGCGCCTGACGATCAGTGGTGTGCCCCCGGACCGATCCGTCGTCCGTTCGACCCCGTCAACCGATCGCGGCCTTCAGGTCGTCGATCAGGTCGGCGGCATCCTCGGTGCCCACGCTGAGCCGGATCAGGGTGTCGGCCAGGCCATTGCGGAGGCGCTCCTCGCGGGGGATGCTGGCGTGCGTCATGCTGGCCGGGTGCCCGATGAGGCTCTCCACGCCGCCCAGGGATTCGGCCAGGGCGAAGAGGGAGGTGCGGGACAGCACCCGCGTGGCGTCCTCCATGCAGTCGCCCTTCAGGGTGAAGCTCACCATGCCACCGAAGCCGCTCATCTGGGCGCGCGCCGCCGCGTGGCCGGTGTGCTCCGGAAGGCCCGGCCAGTAGACGCGCTCCACCTTGGGGTGGGCCTTCAGGAAGTGGGCCACCGCCTCGCCGTTGGCGCAGTGCCGCTCCATGCGCAGGTGCAGGGTCTTCAGGCCGCGCAGCACCAGGAAGCAGTCCATGGGGCCAGGGGTGGCGCCGCTGCTGTTCTGCACGAAGGCCAGGCGCTCGGCCAGGGCATCGTCGTTCACCACCAGCGCGCCCATCACCACATCGCTGTGGCCGCCCAGGTACTTGGTGGCCGAGTGCATCACGATGTCGGCGCCCCGATCGAGCGGATTCTGCAGCGCCGGGCTGGCGAAGGTGTTGTCCACGGCCAGCCAGCAGCCCTTCGCTTTGGCCAGCGCGGCCATGGCTGCGATGTCGATCACCTTCAGCAGCGGGTTGGTGGGGGTCTCCACCCAGATCAGGCGGGTGGTGGGCGTCAGGGCGTGCTTTACGTTGGCCGGATCGGCCATGTCCACGAAGCTGAAGCGGATGCCGAAGCCCTCGAAGATCTTGGTGAACAGGCGGTAGGTGCCGCCGTAGAGGTCGTTGGTGCTCACCACGTGGTCGCCCGGCTTCAGCAGCTTGATCAGCGCATCGATGCTGGCCATGCCGGTGGCGAAGCACAGGCCATGGCGCCCGTTCTCCAGTTCGGCCAGGGCCCGCTGCAGCGCGGTGCGCGTGGGGTTGTGGGTACGGCTGTACTCATAGCCCTTGTGGTCGCCGGGCGCGGCCTGCACATAGGTGCTGGTCTGGTAGATCGGCGTCATGATGGCGCCCGTGGCGGGGTCGGGTTCCACGCCGGCGTGCACGGCCTTGGTGCCGAAGCGATGGCTCATGGGGTCGGGAGGCTTGGTTGCTGCGCCGCGAAGGTAGAGGGATGGGTTGCAGCGGGCGGAACTCCTCCCGATCGCCTTCCCTTCGTCTATTTGCCCATCCCTCCACGGCCGCGGCCCCTTGCCGCCGCCCGGTCCTCCGCATGTCCCCCCGCACCGGTGCCCACCTGGCCCTCTTCGTGGTGAACCTCATCTATGGGGCCAACTACGCTGTGGCCAAGGGGTTGATGCCCGGGGTCATCGGTCCGTCCGGCTTCATCCTGGTGCGGGTGCTGGGGGCGGTGGGCCTCTTCTGGCTGCTGCGCCTGCTGCGGCCCGAACGCGTGGCCTGGAGCGATGCGCCCCGCCTGTTGCTCTGCGCGGTCTTCGGCGTGGCGCTCAATCAGCTCTGCTTCTTCCACGGGCTGATGCGCACCAGTCCGCTGCACGCCAGCCTCATCATGGTGGCCGCGCCCATCCTGGTGCTGGTCTTCGCGGCGGTGCTCATCGGCGAGCGGGTCACCTGGGGCAAGGCCGTGGGCATCGCCCTGGGTGCCACCGGGGCCACGGTGCTGCTGGTGCGCGGCGCGGAGGGCGGCGATGTGGGCGCCACCCTCACCGGCGACCTCTTCATCCTGGTGAACGCCGCCTCCTTCGCGCTGTACCTGGTGCTGGTGAAGCCCCTGATGCGCACCTACACCGCCGTCACCGTGATGGCCTGGAGCTTCGCGGTGGGCATGGTGATGGTGCTGCCGTTCGGATGGCACGAGATGGCGGGGGTGCGCTGGGCGGCGCTGGACGGCGGCACCTGG
This sequence comes from Flavobacteriales bacterium, assembly GCA_016788285.1. Lineage (GTDB taxonomy): Bacteria > Bacteroidota > Bacteroidia > Flavobacteriales_F > PHOS-HE28 > PHOS-HE28. The sequence continues at coordinate 15,177 of JAEUSW010000323.1, read as the reverse complement.
GGGGCCATCGCCTTCGTGGTGGTGGGTGTCACCTTCGTGGCCTACCTCCTGAACACCTGGGCCCTGCGCGTGGTGGACCCCGGGGTGGTGGGCACCTACATCTACCTGCAGCCGCTGATGGCCGTGGCCTTCGCCTGGCTGTATGCGCTGGGGGGCATCGCTCCTTCGGCGATCACCGCGGCCCCGCCGGCGATCCGCCCGGTCCATGGGCTGTGCGCGGCGCTCATCTTCCTGGGGGTGCACCTGGTGAATCGCGCGGACCGTCGCACGTGAGGGCGGCCGATACCTTTGGCGAAAACCAGGGGATGCTGCGATCGATGACCGGTTTCGGCCGGGCGGAAGGCACGGTGGGCGAGCGCAAGGCGAGCGTGGAGCTGCGTTCGCTCAACAGCAAGCAGCTGGACCTGCTGGTGAAGCTGCCGGCGGCGCACCGCGAGCGCGAGGCCGAACTGCGCGCCTGGCTCGCCGAACGCGTGGTGCGCGGCAAGGTGGAGCTCTTCGTGAACATCGATCCCGTGCGTTCGGCGGACCGGACCGGCGTGGACGCCGCCGTGGTGAAGGCGCAGTACGAGCAACTGAAGGCCCTGGCCGACGCGGTGGCCCCGGGGCACAGCACCGACCTGCTGGGCATCGTGCTCCGACAGGCCGAGCAGTCGAGGCCCATGGACGAGCCCACGGACCCCGCCGAATGGGAGGCCTTGCTCGCCCTGGTCCGCCAGGCCGCTGCGGCGTTCACCGTCTTCCGCGCCGAGGAAGGTGCGCGGCTGATGGAGGACCTGCGCTCCACCGTGGGCCGGGTGGAGGCCCTCCTGGCCGAGGTGGAACGGCTGGACGCCGGGCGGACCGACCGCGTGCGCGACCGGCTGCGGAGCAAGGTGGAGGAGCTGGGTGCCACCGTGGACAGGAACCGCTTCGAGCAGGAGCTCGTCTACTACCTGGAGAAGTTCGACATCAACGAGGAGAAGGTGCGCCTGAAGGCCCATTGCGCCTACTTCCTGGAGACCCTGGCGGCCCCCGACCAGCAGGGCCGCAAGCTGGGCTTCATCGCCCAGGAGATGGGGCGCGAGATGAACACCATCGGTTCCAAGGCCAACGACGCCGCCCTGCAGAAGCTGGTGGTGCGCATGAAGGACGACCTGGAGAAGATCAAGGAACAATTGCTGAACGTGCTGTGAAGGGCGAGGGCAAATGCGTCATCTGCTCGGCCCCGTCGGGTGCGGGCAAGACCACGCTGGTGCGTCACCTGCTGGCCATGGTGCCGCAGCTCGCCTTCTCGGTGTCCGCCACCAGCCGGCCGCGGCGCGCCAACGAGGTGGACGGGGTGGACTATCACTTCCTGAGCCCCGAGGCCTTCCGGGAGCGCATCGCGCAGGACGCCTTTGTGGAATGGGAGGAGGTGTACCCGGGCCGGTACTACGGCACCCTGCGCAGCGAGGTGGAGCGCCTCTGGCGGGAAGGCCGGCACATCGCCTTCGACGTGGACGTGGTGGGCGGCCTCAACCTCAAGCGCCGGTTCGGGCACCAGGCGCTCGCCCTGTTCATCCAGCCGCCTTCGTTGGAGGTGCTGGCCGAGCGCCTCGCGCGGCGGGGCACCGAGACCGCCGAGACCTTGAAGGTACGCGTGGACAAGGCGGCGGAAGAGCTGCGCGCCGCGCCGCACTTCGATGCGGTGGTGGTGAACGACGACCTGGACCGCGCGTGCCGCGAAGCGGTGGAACGGGTCCGCAGCTTCCTGGAGGGATGACCATCGCCTGCCTCTTCGGCACCTTCGACCCGCCGCACCGCGGCCATGTGCACATCGCCCGGCGCGTGCTGGAGGTCCCGGGTGTCGATCGGGTATGGCTGGTGGTGACCCCGCGCAATCCGTTCAAGGTGGACCGTCCGGTGAGCCCGGATGCGCACCGGATGGCCATGGTACGCATCGCCGTGCAGGGGGTGCCCGGTGTGGAGGCCAGCGATGCCGAGCTGGGCCTGCCGCCCCCCAACTACACCGTCGATACCCTGCGGGAGTTCCGCACCCGCTGGCCGGAGCATCAGTTCGTCCTGGTGATCGGCAGCGACAACCTCGCGCAGCTGCACCGGTGGAAGGACCCGGAGGACATCCTTGCCCACCATCGCGTGCTGGTGTTCCCACGGCCGGGGGTCGAAGGACACGAAGGCCTTTCCCGGCATCCCGGCATCACCCTGCTCGCGGGGCCGGTGATGGACGTGAGCAGCACGGGCATCCGGGCGGCGATCCGCGAAGGCCGGGATCCCGGGCCGGAGCTGGACCCCTCGGTGGCCGACCACATCGGCCGGCACGGCCTCTACAGGGACTGAAGCGTGAGCGGGGCCACGCGCTCGGCGGCGCGGTGCAGGTGGTCGCCCAGCACCTCGAGCGCCCGGGTCAGCGCCTGCTCGTTCACCACGTGCAGGTCGCAGTGGTGCCGGTAGGGCTCCAGGTAGTTGCGGTAGGCGGGCAGCACATGGTGCTCCCATTGGTAGAGCACCTCCTCGGCACCGTAGCCCCGTTCCACACGGTCCCGCTCCAACCGGCGCCGGAGCTGGGTATCCAGCCGGGCCTCCACGAACACGCGCAGGTCCAAGAGCTCGCGAAGCGGTTCATGGTGCAGCACGAACAGGCCCTCCACGACGATCACCGGTGCGGGCGCGATCTCGATGCGGCGGGGTTCGCGGCCCTCCTGGTTGAAGGTGTACTCGGTCCGCACCAGGGTGTCCCCGGCGACCAGCAGTTGAACGTCGCGCACCAAGGCGTCCAGGTCCACTGCGCCGGGCAGATCGAAGTTCAGGACCCCGTTCGTGTCGGGCACTTGTTCGTGCTTCGGGCGGTAGTAATCGTCCTGGGATACCAGGCAGAGACTGCCGGCGGGGAGGCGTTCACGCAGGGCGCGCACCAGGCTGGTCTTGCCCGATCCGCTGCCGCCGGCGATCCCCACCAGATAGGCGCCTTTGTGCATGGCCCCAAAGGTAGCAGAAGCCACGGTGGAAGGAAAGATGTTCAATATCAGGGCATTGGGTCGCATGGTTCAGGGTGTTCCCTGGTTTGGCACGAAGCTTGGATTTGAGCTGCGCGAGCAACAACCCCAACGACGATGAAGACCCGCACGAACCGCGTGGAGCGCTTGAAGAAGCAGGCCCGGCGCCTGATGTTGGCCGGGGATGTGACACGCTACATGAGCAAGCTGAGGGAATTGTACGAGACCCGTTCCGCATCGGGCGGGCTCGCGATCGGATAGGGCTTGGTCCGGGGGACCGGACCGGGGACCTGGTTTTGGTGAAAGAAGGACGGGGCCTGTGGTGGGCCCCGTTCCTTTTTTCCACGCCCTGCAAGGGACGCGGCGCGATCCGACGGATGGCGTGGATCCTTTTTCCCGCACCCCCGTACAAGGTGCCCATGACGAAGAAGGACAAGATAGCCTTCATCAAGAGCAGCAAGCGCAAATCGCACGTGTACAACGATCTGCAGCGCTACTCGGACCAACAGCTCAACGACCTCATCCGTGAGATCGTGCAGGGCCTGGTCCGGGAAAGCGAGATCATCGCCAACGCCTACATCAACGGCTATCGGTGAACACGAGCGAGGAGCGCGTGCCGGCTTGAGCGAAGGCTGGGAGCGACAGGTAACCGGGCCCGGACGAACGTCCGGGCCTTGTTACGTCCGGCCTCAGCCTTCCCAGCATCCGGGCCATCGGTGCTGGGACGAACGGGGCGGACCGGTACTTTCACCGGGACCAAAACCCCGGACATGAGAACACTGTACACCTTGCTGGCGGTCGCCCCCTTGTCGGCCCTCGGCCAATCCCTGGTCTCCACCCTGCCGGAGCAGCGCACAGCGCTTCTGGAGGACTTCACCGGCATCCACTGCCAGTACTGCCCTGAGGGCCATACCGTGGCGGCGGCCATCGAGGCTTCCGCTCCGGACCGCGTGGTGATCGTGGGCGTACATGCCGGCCCGTACGCCACCCCCGGTACCGGCGAGCCGGATTTCCGCACGCAGGCGGGCACCGACATCGATGCGCATTTCACCATCGCCGGCTATCCGGCGGGGGTGATCAACCGCCATCTGTTCAATGGCGCCGACGACCTGGGCCGTGGCCTGTGGGAGGGCGCCGTGAACGAGATCCTGGGCCTGAGCTCGCCGGTGAACCTCGGTGTGGAAAGCAGCTTCGATGCCGGCACCCGGGACCTTACGGTGAACGTGGTGGCCTACTACACCGACAACAGCCCGTCCGGCAACGACTTCATCAGCGTGCTGCTGAAGGAGAGCGACATCGTGGGACCCCAGACCAGCACGGGCGGCAACATCCCCAATTACAACCACGAGCACGTGCTGCGGGCCTACATCACGCCCACCTGGGGTGATGAGGTGACCACCACCACGGCCGGCACCACGGTCACGCGCACCTACACCTACAACGTCCCGGTGGACTTCGACATCGCACATTGTGAGGTGGTGGCCTTCATCAGCGAGGACCACAGCGAGGTGTATCAGGCGCGCGAGGTGATGGCCGATGGCGGCACCACCCTGCTGATCGGCGGCCTCGACGGCCCGGCCACACCCTATGCCGCAGGGGCCAGCGGTTCGTCCATCACCTTCGGGACCACGTTCACCAATGCCCTGGGCGTCGACGGCCCGTTCACGGTCACCCTGGCCAGCGCCGATGCGCCGGCCGACTGGACCTCCGGTTTCACCGTCCTGGGCAACAGCTACATCGGCACGGCCACGGTGACCTTCACCAATGGAAGCCCGGCGCCCATCGACATCAGTGTGCAGCCTGGAGCGAGCGCCGGGGTGGCCACCTACACCCTCACCGTGGCCTCGGTGGATGAACCGAACGCGCCGGTGCTCACCGAACTGGTGCACGTCATCAGCGGGGTGAGCGACCTGGTGATCACCAATCCGCAGGCCGAAGCGCACGACCCGTTGTACATGGCCGGACTGGCCGCGGCCAATCAGGCCGGAAGGGCCAGGACCAGCCGCGCCCTGTTCGGTGGTTTCGCGGATGCCGCCGCGCTCACCGGGGTGAACAACATCTACTACAACGTCAGCTGGACCTTCCCGAGCCTGACGGACGAGGTGGTGGCCCAGTTGGAGGCCTTCCTGGACGCGGGCGGCAACCTGATGATCGCCGGACAGGACATCGGCTGGGACCAGAGCGGGGACCCCAATGCGTACGGCACCGCGCAGACCCAGGCCTTCTACACCACGTACATGTACGCCGACTACGTGGCGGATGGCAGCACGGCCAACAGCTCGGTGAACTTCGAGGATGCCGACGCGGTGTTCGGCGGCGTGCCCAACTCGAACATCAACAACGTGTTCCAGGGGAACAGCTATCCGGAGGAGATCACTCCGATCGCCCCGGCCGTGCCCATCCTGCGCTACAACAACCCGAGCAAGATCGGTGGCCTGCGCGTGCAGACGGGCACCTACAAGCTGGTCTATTTCGGCGTGGGACCCGAGCAGATGACCACCGCGAGCGTGGGCGAGCAGATGGTGAAGCTGAGCCACGATTGGTTCTATGGCCTGGTGAGCGTGGACGAACTGGATGCCGCGTTCGGCGGATCGCTCTGGCCCGTGCCGGCGGACGGTGAGCTGAACGTGTCGCTGGAACAGCCCATCAGCGCCTGGCAGGTGGTCGATGCAGCCGGTCGCTCCGTGCTGCGGCCACGCGCCGTGACGGCCACCGACCGCCTTGTGGTGAGCGTGGCCGGTCTGGCCAACGGCACCTACACCCTGGTCGTGACCGCGGCCGATGGCCGGCGCGCGGCGCGCAGCTTCTCCGTGGCGCACTGACGCGGTCGCCCGCAAACGGACAGGGCCGGTGGCGAACGTCACCGGCCCTGTCCGTTCCAGGCCCATCCTGAACGCGGATCATTAGCTTTAGGCCATGAGCCGACCCGCGAACATCCGTTGGCGCTTGAAGCCCGACCCGGACCCGGCGGCCGTGGCCGCCTTGACCAACGACCGCTGCCCCGCGCCCCTCGCCCGGGTGCTCGCCCAGCGCGGCATCACCCGCCCTGACGAGGCCGCTGCGTTCTTCCGTCCCGATCGGCGCGGGCTGCACGACCCCTTCCTGATGGCCGACATGCAGCGGGCCGTGGAACGCATCGAGCAGGCCTTGGGCGATGGGGAGCGGATCATGGTCTATGGCGACTACGACGTGGACGGCACCACGGCCGTGGCCCTGGTGGTCAGTTTCCTCCATCGCTTCACGGGCCACCTGTCCTTCTACATCCCGGACCGCTACGCCGAAGGGTATGGCATCTCCACCCAGGGCATCGATCACGCCGCGCGCGAAGGGGTGGGACTGATCATCGCCCTGGACTGCGGCATCAAGGCGGTGGACAAGGTGGCCTACGCCGCGGAGAAAGGCATCGACATGATCATCTGCGACCACCACCGGCCGGGCGAAGTGCTGCCCGCGGCGGTGGCGGTGCTGGACCCCAAGCGGGACGACTGTCCGTACCCCTACAAGGAGCTCAGCGGCTGTGGCATCGGCTTCAAGCTCATGCAGGGATTGGCCTCCCGCAATGGCATCCCGTTCAGCGAACTGGAGGCCCTGCTCGACCTGGTGGCCGTGAGCACGGCGTGCGACATCGTGCCGGTGACGGGCGAGAACCGGGTGCTGTGCGCCGCGGGGCTGGACCGGTTGAACAAGGATCCCCGGCCGGGCATCAGGGCCATGTTGGAGATGGCCAACGTGAAGCGGACCCTCACCGTCACCGACCTCGTGTTCGTGCTTGGTCCGCGCATCAACGCAGCGGGCCGCATCGAGCACGGGCGGCAGGCCGTGGAGCTGCTGCTGGCCCACGATGCCGCGCAGGCCGAGCAGATGAGCGCCCGCATCGACCGCAACAACGTGGAACGCCAGGGCCTCGACAAGGAGACCACCCGCCAGGCCCTGGAGCGCATCGCCACCGATGAGTTCCTGCAAGCCTCGTGGAGCACGGTGGTGTTCGACCCCGGATGGCACAAGGGCGTCATCGGCATCGTGGCCTCGCGCCTCATCGAGGTGCATTACCGGCCCACCATCGTCCTCACCGAGAGCAACGGCAAGGTGGCCGGCTCCGCGCGCAGCGTGAAGGGATTCGATGTGTACGAGGCCATCAGCGCCTGCAGCGACCTGCTGGAGCAGTTCGGCGGCCACACGTACGCGGCGGGGCTGACGCTCGATCCGAAGAACCTGGTGTCCTTCAGGATGCGGTTCGAGGAGGTGGTGCGCGCCACCCTGCGCGAGGAGCAGCGCACGCCCGAAGAGGAGGTCGATGCCGAGATCCCCCTGCAGGCCATCAACGATCGCTTCGTGCGGGTGCTCCACCACATGGCGCCCTACGGTCCGGGCAACATGCGCCCGGTCTTCCTCACCCGCGGGGTGGTGGACAAGGGGCGGGCGCGGATCGTGGGCGAGAACCACCTCAAGATGAACCTGGCCGATCCGCGCGACCCGCGCCGGGAGCTCGATGCCATCGCTTTCCGTCAGGCCCACCACCTGGACCTGGTGCGGTCGGGCGCGCCCTTCAGCATCATCTACACCCTGGAGGAGAACACCTGGAACGGTCGCACCACGGTGCAGCTCAACATCAAGGACATCAAGCCCGGCACCGCCGATCTGCTGGTGAACGAGCCCCTGGCCGACGCGGTCGGGGAACCGGCCTGATCGAACCCCTGTCCCTGCCGATCGTCCAACCCGCCATGCGCACCCTGTTCTCCGCCGTCCTGCTGGGCCCGTTCGCTGCGGCCGCCCAGTCCCCCACGCCCACCTGGAGCGCGGACATCGCCTGCATCGTGTACACCCACTGCGCCTCCTGCCACCGCGAGGGCGGTGCGGGCCATTTTCCGCTCACGAGCTTCACGGAGGCCTTCCCCTACCGCAATGACATCCGCGATGCGACGCAGCTGCGCCTGATGCCGCCGTGGCCGCCGGACGAGGACTACCGGAGCCTGGCGCACGAGCGGCTGCTCACCACCGAGGAGGTGGACCTGATCGCGGCCTGGGTGAACGGGGGCGCTCCGGAGGGCGATCCCAACCTGGCGCCGCCACCGCCCGCGTTCGAGAGCGACTGGGTGATCGCCCAGCCGGACATCACCGCGCGCATGGAGGAATATGTGGTGCCGCCGTCCAGCAATGACAATTACCGGTGCTTCGTGCTGCCCATCAACAACCCCGTCGACCGCTACATCACGGGCTTCGAGGTGGTGCCGGGCAACACGGCGGTGGTGCACCATGTGCTCGTCTTCACCGACGAGACCGGCCAGGCCGCGCAGCTCGATGCCGGCGATCCCGAGCCGGGCTACGCGAGCTTCGGCGGCATCGGGGTCTCCGGCGCCAAGCTGGTGGGCGAGTGGGTGCCCGGGGCCGAGCCGTACTTCACGCCGCCGGGCATGGGACTGCCGCTGCCCGCGAACGCCGACCTGGTGATCCAGGTGCACTACCCGGCCGGAAGCACCTTCGCGCTGGACAGCACCCGCGTGAACCTGCAGCTGTCGCCCGGCGGCTTCGTGCGCGAGATGGCCTTGGACCCCGTGCTGGACCATGGTCCGACCCTCATCGACGGCCCGCTGGTGATCCCGCCGGGTGTGGTGAAGACCTTCCACAACCAGTACACCGTTCCGCTGCCGGCCACCATCACGGCCATCGGCCCGCACGCCCATCTGCTCTGTACGCGCATGAAGGCCTTTGCGGTGCTGCCCGGCAACGACACCGTGCCGCTGATCGACATCCCGGAGTGGGATTTCCGCTGGCAGGGGCTCTACGCCTTCCGCCGGCCCATCCATCTGCCCGTGGGCACGGTGCTGCATGGCGAGGCCACTTACGACAACACCACGAACAACCCCGACAATCCGAACGACCCGCCGCAGTGGGTGACGCTCGGCGAGGCCACCACGGACGAGATGATGTTGTTCTACTTCGGCTGGACCTACGGGTTCCCGGCCGACACCCTGATCGTGGTGGACACCGCCGCCCACGCCGCGCATCACCTGGATTGCACACCGAGCACGGTCCTGGGCCTCGAGGAAGCGGCAGGCATGCCGGCGCTCACCGCCTACCCGGTCCCCGCCGAGGACGTGGTGCACCTCACCGGGCTGGCCGCACCGGGTGCGCTGGAGCTGCTGGACGCCGCGGGCCGGATGCACGGGCGCTGGACGGTGGCCGGCGCGTCCCTCACCCTGGAAGCGGACCACCTGCCCGCCGGGGTCTATACCGCGATCCTGCGCGACCGCCAAGGTTCACCGGTGCAACGGGCCCGCGTGCTGAAGCGATGATCCAGGTGGGCGGCGATGAGCACTGGATGCGGCAGGCCCTGCGCGAGGCCGAGCGGGCGTTCAGCCTGGACGAGGTGCCCGTGGGCGCAGTGGTGGTGTGTCAGGACCGCATCATCGCCAAGGCCCACAACCTCACCGAGCGGCTCAACGACGTGACGGCCCACGCCGAAATGCAATGCATCACCGCCGCGGCCACGCACCTGGGCGGCAAGTACCTCGCCGATTGCACGCTGTACGTCACCCTGGAGCCCTGCGTGATGTGCGCCGGGGCCCTGCGCTGGTCGCAGCTGGGGCGGCTGGTCTTCGGTGCGTTCGACGAGAAGGCCGGCTACCGGCGGATCAGCGGTGGCCTGTTGCATCCCAAGACCCAGGTGACCGGCGGTGTGCTGGAACCCGAGTGCGCCGACCTGATGAAGGCGTTCTTCAGGAAGAAGCGGGCGTTGTGAGCGGGGATTAAGCGTGCCTCGCGCAGAGGCGCAGTGGGCGCAGAGCAAGTTCGTTGTCGATGACGTGTTGAGAATGATCGGTCCCGATCACCTCCGACCCGACTCTGTGAGGCACCTGTGTGGTGGGTGGTGCGCCGGGCGCCGCGGCGGTCTTCACGTGGTGGACGGGGTCTGTTCCAATGATGGGAGATCGCTTCCACCTCTTCGGGAGCATCGTGATGACGGGTTGAACATGACCGGTACAGGTAGCGATCACCTCCGCACCGTCCCTGCGAGGCGCCCGTGTAGTGGGTTGTGCGCTGTGCGCCGTGGCAGTCTCCCTTGAATGGGCGGGGTCTTTCCCGCCCTGCATCCCGAAGTTCAGCGAGCCCAGAACGCGGTGATTGGAAGGGAAAGGTGACCAGAAGTCTTTGCTGAGATTAAGATTCCGACACTTAACCGTTTCTGCTTGAAATCCGCGACTTTTCAACAGCTGGAACCAGTGTGTCGTTCGTGCACTACATTGGATGCCCCATGCGTCCCGTGCCTCCTTCCCGGTTCATCATACATCGCATGCCCGGCTCACGCCGGAGGTGTTTGCTGGCGGCGGAGGGCTGGAAACCGGAAGCAGGAGGCTGGAAGTGGGTGGCCGGTGGCTGGAAGCTGCAAGCCGACAAGCCGACAAGCCGACAAGCCGACAATACCTCGATCAACCAAGGTAGGTGGCCATGCCCCTACATCGCCAGCCAAAGCCTTTGGCGAAGGCATGGCCCGAATGAAGAAGCCCCCGGCGCTATGAACACCGAGGGCTTTGGTCGCTCAACATGCACCCCCTAAGGCATAGGAACATGAACACGAGCTAGCGCAAAGGTACAGACCCTTGGGGAGCAGGCGCAAGGCCCCTGGGGTGCCGGTCACAACGGAGGGCCCAAGGCCGATCCGTACGGGAAGGCAGCGCATCCACGCGGTGCGCGGGCTACCCGGCGACCAAGAGCGCCGCAACAAGTAAGGAGAACGTCTATGCCCAGAGCATTCCTTCTTCACTTGATGAACCTGGCCCTCGCCGCGATGGCGACGGCCCAGAACCTCGTGCCCAACCCGAGCTTCGAGGACACCACCCATTGCTCCCTGTATCAACCGCCTTACGAGGAGGCGGTCGGCTGGTATAGCGCCAACCTGGCCACACCGGACATCTTCGACTGCGATACTGTGGATCCTTGTGGCACCTTCATGGACTCTACGGACACTGGAATACAGGCAAAGGGGTACAGGACCGCATACGACGGGAGCCGATTGGCCGGCGGATTTCATTGGTATGGGACAGACAGCACTGGCAGCTCGCGTGATTACCTGAGCACCAAGCTGATCGCCGGGCTCGAGGCCGGAAGAAGCTACCGGGTGAGCCTGTATTGTGCACGACCAAAAGGGCACCGACGCGCGATCGATCACATCGGTGTCTACTTCGGCCCGGATAGTATTCACGAACCGCACACCACGGTGCTACCGTTCAGCCCGCAGATACAGCTCCGTGATCCGAACAACGCCTATCTGCTGGATACGAACTGGGTCGAACTGGCGGACACCCTAGTGGCGCAAGGCAACGAGCGCTGGCTGGTGATCGGCACCTTCCAGGACGACCCACAAGTGAACGGCATCGACCTGCCCCCCCTGTTCCCACAGCCCAAGGCCTACTACTACATTGATGCGGTGGCCGTGGTACCGCTGTATGCTGAGGCGGTTGAGGAGCAGCTGGCAGGGTATGCAGAGCTATCTGCGACGTCCGAGATGATCCGATGGATCAGCAGCGAACCCTTGCGCTCCGTGTTGGTCATTGATTCGGCCGGCCGGTTGGTCTGGCAGCCCCGCGTATCCGAGAGCCGAGAGGGTGGCGTACTGGTTCCAAGCAGCTTGGCGCAAGGCCTGTACACGGTCATCGCGTACATGGGTGGGCAGCGAAGGGTCGTCAGGTTCATCAAGTGAGAAGGGGCCTTGGGCGCAAACCCAAGACCATGAGAACGACAGTTTTCGCAGGAACGTTGATACTTGGTTCCATTGCCGCCGAGGCCCAGACTCCTTGGCTCCTTTCGGGGAATGGAACAACCGACTACACGCTTGACTTCCTGGGGACCACCGATGCCGAGCGGCTTGCTCTTCGGACCTACGACAAGGTCCGGTTGGTGGTGAACCAGGAAGACAACTACGACATCGGCAGCTTCAGTCTGCTCCCCACATCGGGCTTCGTGGGTATCAGCCCCAGCAGCTATTTCTGGGACAATGGGCCGGGCCCCTTCAGTCGGCTGCATCTGGCAGAACCCGGTGCCAACGGGTTCCAGGGCATCGGCTACCGGCCGTGGATGCGCAACGGCGTCACCTTCACGGGCAACAGCGACCAGATGTACATCGGGCAGAAGTACACCTACGACAACCCCGAGGAGCCTGAATCCGGTGAGCTGAACGACTACACCGATGCCATTGTGCAGTGGAGCGATAACCCGGGCACCTGGCTCAGCGATCGCATGCGCTTCATCTTCACCTCGGAGTACAGCAGTTCCAGCCCCACGGGAAGCAACTCCATGGAGGGCTTGGAGGCCATGCAGCTCTACCCGCACGACAGCGGTTCGGAGGTGTTCGTGGGCATCGGCGATTGGTTCGGCCAGAGCGCCACGCCCGATGAGCGGCTGGACGTGCTGGACCGCACGATCATGATCCGCAGGCTGGTGCCGGACTATGAGGATGGCCAGTTGGACCGCCTGGTGGTGACGGATGCGGATGGGCGCTTGCATTGGCGTGCAGTGAGTTCACTACCAGTGGCTGCTGACAACTGCGAATGGCAGATGAACGGCTCATCACCGAACCACGTCTACACAGCCGTGGGTGCGGCCAACGGTGCATGCCCCGACGATGCCGAGAACGTAGGGATCGGTGACAGCTCGCCCGAGGCCAAGCTCGATGTGCTGCGCAACCATACCTCGTCCAACGACCTGGGGATCCAGGTGTACACGAAAGGTGATAACAACGGCACCGAGAACATCGGGCTGAAGTGCGTGGTGCAGACCGCCAGTGGCCAGAGCTCGGGCAACGAGCACTACGGCATACATACGCGGGCCTACGACGGGGCCGTGAAGAACTACGGTGTGTACGGTCGCGGCTGGCTCAACACCGGCAAGTCCACCACGGACAACATGGGTGTCTACGGGGACACGGAGAACGGATCCGGGCAGGCCACCAATGCGTATGGTGTAAAAGGCAACAGCAGCGGGCTGCCCACCACCAAGGGTTTCGGCGTGCATGGTTATGTGTACACCACCCCGAGCGACTCGAGCAGCGCAGTCCTATTGGCCGGCGTATATGGCAGCACGCAGCACACGAACTATCCCAATCGCTGGGCGGCCTATTTCGTCGGCGCGGGTTTTCATTCGGCCGGTGTGTGGCAGAGCTCGGATGCGATGCTGAAGCAAAATGTCACGGATCTGACCGACGCTTCGGACATTCTTGCCCAGTTGCAACCGAAGCGCTACCAGTTCAGGACGGCGGACTATCCCCAACTGGGTCTTCCGGAAGGCACCCACAATGGCATCATGGCCGGCGATCTTCAGGCCGTACTGCCCGGTCTGGTCCGAACGGTGACCCAGCCCGCGGAGGTCGACTCGTTGGGGAACGTCCTTCAACCGGCGGTGACCTTCAAGGCCGTGAACTACGGCGGGCTGATCCCGGTGCTGGTCGGGGCCAGCAACGAACAAGGCGCACAGATGGCCGCTCTGCAAGACCAGGTCGCACAGCTCCAACAACAACTCGCCGCGATGCAGCAGGACCTCGCGAACTGCTGCACGGCCAACGAAAGAACTGACCAGCGCACCATGGGTTCAGGAGCTGGGGCAGGGGCAGGGGCAAGCGAAGCGCTGCGCACCGACCTGTTCATCCTGCCCAACCCGGTGGCGGACCTCACGCAGCTGCGCTACACGGTGGCCGCACCGGGCCGCACACGCCTGGAGGTCAGCGATGCCAGCGGCAAGCGTCTGGAGGTGCTCGAGGAGGCCGTGCGCGAGGTGGGCACGTACACCCACGACTGGACCACCACCGATCTTGCGCCGGGCACTTACCACTGCACGCTGTTCCTCAACGACAGCTTCGTGGTGAAGAAGGCCGTGAAGGTGGCGCGGTAGGCGCGCGCACAGCAATGGTCGAGGGCCGCTTCACGTTCGCGGAGCGGCCCTTGATGCATGTGCACATGGATCAAGTCCCCTATTTCTATGGCATTTGCAAGTCGGCTTTAAAGGGTGTGTAGGGTTGACCGGATGTCATGACGGCCCACAGGTGTCGGATGATCTTTGCGCGGACGGCATTCAGTGCGCTCATGGCCGGTTTCCCTTGTTCGCGCTTTCGCCGATAGTAGCTCTGGAGGTCGCCTGGCAAGCGGATGGCGTTGAGAGCAGCCATGTGGACAAGTGTCTTGATGCGCTTATTGGCTTTATGTGACACGGCTGTTGGGCCATGCACGCTCGTGCCGGAGCGATATGGATAAGGGGCCAGTCCTGCATAGCAGACCAGCTGCCTGTGGTCATCGAACCGGGTGAAGCCACGGGTGATGGCCAGTAGTTCACTGGCCAGTACCGGGCCTACGCCCGTGACGGTCATCGCTAGCTCACGTTTCGCATTGAGCTCCGGCACGCTTGCCATGAACTCCTCAATGCTCTTCTCGACGCTTTGGATGGCGCGCTCCAACGAAGCGGTAAGTTCACGGGCAGCGCGTTTGAAGCAGGTCTTGGCCCGACCCTGTATGGCGTTGAGATAGTCGCCTTGCTGAACCCTTATGGCAGCCCGTTGTCGCACGTACTGTTCGCGTAGGGAGAGCAGGTCTTTCAATTCCTGCAACCGCAGGAAGTGATCATCGAGCAACTGGGCCTTGTCGCGGAACCGCAAGGCGTATTGTGCTATGCGACGTGCGTCCACTTGGTCGCTCTTTCCCCGTTGCAAGCCAATGCTGCTTTGGATATCGGCCGGATGGGCCAACCATACTGGTACACCTTCCTCCAGTAAGGCCTTGATCGCCGAGAAGCTGTAGTGGCCGGTAGGTTCTATACACACGATAGTGTCAGGTCGACATCGTTCATTCTTGAGCCACCGACGTATCAACTTGATCAGTGCGGCCGGCTCGTTGGTGATGCTCACTTCATCCAAGAAGCCCTCTTGCTGGTCAAGCAATGCCACATCCAGGTGTGCCTTGCTTACATCGATACCGATAGTCCTCATGTTCGTTTTCTTTGTGGTTGGACCATTGATCCTGGAGGGGCCGAGAACAGGTGTTCGACGCTTCAGAACTTTAACAGGCCCGCAGCCTCGTTTTCTATTTGAGCCCAGAACACCTAGGAAGCAGCAGGTCCCAATAGGGGAATAGGTCTTCAGCCTCTCCTGCGGACGGTTCACCTGCCACTTCCCTCGGTTCCCTTCAGTGATCACCTCGTAGGCAAGTATCCAGATCTTGCC
>JAEUSW010000292.1 GCA_016788285.1 Flavobacteriales bacterium | reverse complement strand
CTGCAGGCCGCCGTGTTCGGCGGGGGCTTCACCCTGCCCTGCTTCGGCAGCGAGGCCGGAAGCATCGCGGCCGGTGCCACCGGTGGAAGCGGCGCGCTCCAGTTCGCATGGACCGGGCCGAACGGCTTCTCCGCCTCCACGCCCACCATCACAGGTCTGGGTGCCGGCACGTACACGGTGGTCGTAACCGACGCCACCGGGTGCTCCGCCACGCAGAGCATCACGCTGAGCGCCCCGCCGGCCTTTGACGGCGACCTGGTGCTGAGCGATGCCGGCAACGGCTTCCAGGTGGGCTGCGGCGCCGCGGACGGCACCATCGACCTCACCGTGAGCGGTGGCCTGGCCCCGTACCAGTTCGACTGGAACGGGCCCGGTGGTTTCGCCGCCGTCACCGAGGACCTCAGCGGCCTGGCCGCGGGCACCTACGCGGTGACCATCATGGATGACAACGGCTGCACGAGCATGCAGCAGGCGGTGCTCACCGCACCACAACCCTTGCAGGCCACGCTGACCAACAGCGGCACCGTGTGCGATGGAGGCATCGACGGCAGCATCGACCTTGATGTCACCGGCGGTGTTCTGCCCTACACCTTCTCGTGGAGCGGCCCCAACGGCTTCAATGCCTCCGCCGAGGACCTCACCGGCCTTGTCGGTGGCACCTATGCGGTGACGGTGCTTGACGCCAGTTCCTGCTCGGGAAGCTGGAGCACGACCATGGCCGCAAGCGCCCCGATCGATCTGAGCACGTATGTGAGCCAGGTGGGAGCCACCAACATTGCCTGCACCGGCGACAGCACCGGCGTGATCGCGGTGCTCGCCACCGGCGGGGCCGGAACGCTCGATCTCGTCTGGACGGGTCCGAACGGCTTCACAGCGAGCGGCGCGGATACCCTGACCGCCCTGATGGCCGGTACCTATACGCTGACGGTGACCGACGGCAACGGCTGCCAGCGCGACACGAGCCTGACGTTGACCGAACCCGCCCTGCCGATCGCAGGAAGCCTCACGGCACAAGCCTTCCCGAGCGGAACGAACATCAGCTGCCTGGGCGGCAGCGACGGCAGCATCGACCTCACGGTCAATGGAGGCAACGGGCCGTACAGCTTCGACTGGCGCGGTCCCGACAGCACCAGCTACGCCACCGAGGACCTGAACGGGGTGATCGCCGGCGACTATGAAGTGGTGATCACCGATGCCAACCAGTGCGCCACCCTGCTCACCATCACCCTCACCGAACCGGACAGCGCGCTGACCGCCGTGCTGGACATCGCCACCTTCAACGGCTACAACACGAGCTGTGACGGGTCGAGCGATGCGGCCGTGGGCGTGGCCGTGCAGGGCGGCAACGGGGGCGAACAGCTCAACTGGTCGGGCCCGAACGGCTTCACCAGCAGCTCGGACACGCTGAGCGGCCTCGCGGCCGGCCTCTACACCCTTACGGTGACCGACATGAACGGCTGCGTCGCGGTGCAGGACGTCACCCTCATCGCACCGGCCCCGGTGGTGCCGACGCCCATCGCCTTCAGCTACCCCAGCGGCAGCAACACGAGCTGTGCCGGCGTCAACGACGGCCTGCTCACGGCGCTGGCCAGCGGTGGTGCGGGCGGCTACACCTACCTCTGGACGGGTCCCGGCAGCTTCAGCAGCACCGCTGACAGCATCGCTGCGCTCGGTGCGGGCACCTACTGCCTCACGGTGACCGATGCGAACGGATGCCAGGCCCAGGGCTGCACGGACCTCATCGGGGCCACGGCCATCGATGCCACGTACACCGCCACGGCCGCCGGATGCGGCCAGGCCAACGGCGCCGTGGACCTCACCGTGCAGGGGGGCGGTGCGCCCTACACCTTCGATTGGGCGCATGGCGCGATGAGCGAGGACCTCAGCAGCGTCAGCGCCGGCACCTATGCGGTGACCATCATCGACCTCAACGGCTGCACCGCCGCGCTCTCCGTGCAGGTGGAGGGCGGACCGGCGCTCGCCGCCGAGGCGATCGTGAGCGATGCCAGCTGCCTGGCCGGGGCCACGGGGGCCATCGACCTCACCGTCACGAGCGGTACGTTGCCTTACAGCTTCCTGTGGAACACCGGCGCCGGCTCCGAGGACCTCAGCGGACTGGCCGCAGGCACCTACACGGTCACGGTGAGCGATGCCGCCGGATGCACCTGGAACAGTGCGTTCACCGTGAACGATGGCGCCACGCTGACCGTGGACAGCCTGGTGGTGACCTACTCCAACGGATACAACCTCAGCGGCCACGGCAGCAACGACGGCAGCATCACCGTGACCCCCGACGGGGGCACGGCACCGTACAGCTTCGCTTGGAGCACCGGTGCGGATGAAGCATCGGTGAACGGTCTGGCCGCAGGCACGTACACGGTGACGATCACCGATGCGAACGGCTGCTCCATCACCCTGTCCTTCACCCTCGACCAGCCCATGGACGTGGTGATGCCGACGGGCTACACCCCCAACGGGGATGGCAGCAATGACAGCTACGTGGTGCAGGGTCTCGATGCCTATCCGGACAACCGCATCATCATCTACAACCGCTGGGGCAACGTGGTGTACGACCGCGTCCGCTACAGCAATGACTGGAGCGGCGAGAACCAAGAGGGTGAGCCCCTGCCCAACGGCACCTACTTCGTGGTGCTGACGCTCACCCCTGACGGCGCTCCCCTGCAGAACTACGTGGACCTCCGCCGATGAACCGCCAACCGGAACGAACACCAACACCATCCGCCATGCACCGCATCCTGCCCCTGCTGCTCCTCCTGCTCGCCGGAGCCCCGCTCCGCGCCCAGCAGGAGGTGATGGTGAGCCAGTACATGTTCAACGGGCTCTTCCTCAACCCGGCCTATGCCGGCAGCCATCCCTATGTGAGCGGCAGCCTGCTCCATCGCGAGCAATGGACGAACATGCCCGGCGCGCCGCGCACCAGCATGGCCGCCGTGGACGGTCCGCTCTGGAACAACCGGATGGGCCTCGGGCTCTCCGTGGTGCACGACCAGATCGGCATCAGCCGCGACCTGGACATCTCCGGCCACTATGCCTACAGCATCCGCACCGGCGGAGCGAGCCGTCTGGCCTTCGGCCTTCGCGCGGGACTATCGGTCTACTCCGCACGCCTCAGCGAGCTCACCTATTGGGACGAGGATGACGCCGTGTATGCGCAGAACCTGAAGAACGCGCTGGTGGGCAAGTTCGGCTTCGGCCTCTACTGGCACGATCCGCGCACCTATGTCGGACTGTCCGTGCCCAACCTCTACAGCGCTGACGATCAAGTGAGCCAGGCGAACGCCACCGTCGTGGACGACTACTTCACGCGTCACTTCTACCTGCACGCCGGCCGTGTGTTCCCGGTGAGCGAGAGCATCGACCTGAAGCCCTCGGTGCTGATCAAGGTGGAGCCCGCGGCACCGCCCCAGGCCGACATCAACTGCAACGTGCTCTTCCGCGAACGCCTGTGGGTGGGGGCCGGCTACCGCACCGGCGACGGCGCCATCGCCATGGTCGAATACCAGATCACGCCCGTGTTCCGCGTGGGCTATGCCTACGACATGACCACCTCGCGCCTGCGCCGGTTCAGCGGCGGTTCGCATGAGGTGATGCTCGGCATCGACCTCGGCAAGGACCCCATCCGCATCAAGTCACCCCGTTATTTCTGACCATGAGCCCCACCGTGCGCCACACCCTCCTCCTGGCCGGCGCGGCCCTGCTGACCTCCTGCGCGAGCCTGCACCTGCACAAGGGTGACAAGGCCTTCGACCTGATGCAGTACCGCAAAGCCTCCGATCACTACGACCGCGCCTTGCGCAGCTCGCCCGATCGCCGCACCCAGCTCCGGCTGGCCGAGGCCCTGTACCACCGGAACGACCCGCACCGGGCACGCGAGCTCTACGCCCTGGCGGACGCCACGCACCGCCTCAGCGGCGACACCGCGCTGCGCTACGGACAGGTGCTGCTCTCCTCCGGGGCGCCGGACGCCGCGGGCGCGCTCTTCCTGCGCGTGCTGGAGGAGACGCCCGAGGACCGGCATGCCCAGGACCTCTTCGCCTCCACGCGCGACGTGGCCCTCTTCTATGCCGACAGCGGACGGTACATCGTGAACCGGCTCACGCTGCCGGGCCTCACCACGGCCTTCAGCCCCCGCCCGCACGGCAAAGGCCTCCTGGTGGTGGGCGAACGTCCCGCACCGGCCTCCAAGACCGACCCCTGGGACGGCCTCTCCTTCATGGACCTGTACACCGTGGGTAAACGCACCGTGGTGACCTGGACCGAGGCCGTACCGCTCCCCGGCGCGGTGAACGGCCCCTACCACGAAGGGCCCGCCGTGCTCTCCCCCGACGGGCGCACGCTCTACTTCACGCGCAGCGACTACCTGAAGCGAAAGCTGATGAAGGATGACGGCAACACCAGTCACCTGATGCTGTTCCGCGCCACGCTCGACAGCACAGGGCAGTGGAGCGACCTGATCGACTTCCCCTACAACAGTCCCGACTGGAGCACCGGGCATCCCGCCCTGAGCGCCGATGGCCGCACGATGTACTTCGTCAGTGACCGGCCCGGCGGACTGGGCGGTACCGACATCTGGATGAGCGAGGACCGGGGTGCCGGCTGGACCGCGCCGGTGAACCTGGGGCCCACGGTGAACACGCCGGGCAACGAGCTCTTCCCCGTGGTGAACGGTCGTTCGCTCTACTTCTCCTCCACCGCGCACCGCAACATGGGCGGACTTGATGTGTTCGAGACCCATCCGGAGAATGAAGGGTGGAGCACGCCCCGCAACCTCAATGCCCCCCTCAACACACCGTTCGATGACTTCGGGCTGGTGCTGGACAGCACCGAGCAGGGCGGCTACCTCAGCAGCAACCGCGAAGGCAGCGATCAGGTGTACGTGTTCTGGGCCTATGAACCCACCTTCTTCGTGGAGGGCGAGGTCGTGGGCGATTCCGGGCTCTTCCTGCCGAACGTGCACGTCACCCTCACGGACCTCGCCTTGAACGAGGACGTCACGGCCATCACCGGACCCAACGGTGCCTACTCCTTCCCCTTGAAAGCCAACACCGACTACCGCATCAAGGCCGAGCATGCCGACCACCTCACGCGCACGATCGACCTGAGCACCAAGGGCCTGCTGCGTTCCGATACGCTCCATCACGGCATCCAGCTGCAAGGCGCGCAGGTGGGCCAGAGCTTCGTGCTGAACAACATCTACTACGACTACGACAAGTGGGACATCCGTCTGGATGCGGCCCGGGAGCTCGACCGCGTGGTCCAGCTGATCAACGACAATCCGCACCTCAGCTTCGAGCTCAGCGCCCATACCGATGCCCGTGGAAGCGTGCCGTACAACCTGGTGTTGAGCGATGCGCGCGCCAACAGCGCCGTGAACTACCTGATCCGCCGTGGTGCCGACCCCGCCCGCATCCAGGCCATGGGCTACGGCGAGGAACGGTTGGTGAACGGCTGCGGTGACGGGGTGCGGTGCACCGAGGAGGAGCACCAGGCCAACCGGCGCACGGAGTTCAAGGTGGTGAAGGCCGACCAGGCCTCCATCGGCCGATAGGGCTCAGCGCCGCGCCGGGCCGTGGAGGAAGGGCCAGCTCTGCGCCGCCGATAGCTCGGCGATGTGGAGCTCGCCGGCGCCATCGCGCCACTGGCACGCGACCCGGCGCACCCGCGACCTGCGCTCGCGCACCGGCGTCACCCGCTCGATCGGCATGCGATCCACGCGGCGTCGCAGCGGGCCATGGCCGGAGCGCACCATGCCACCAAGATAGGCCTTGAACGGCTTCGGACCACCCCGGTGGTCGAAACGCACTAGACCGCCACGGCGCTGCTCACCCGCCGCTGCGGGAACGCCCCGATCAGGTGGCGCCGGACGAAACGCGGGGTGGCATCCGTGGCCACGAACTTGTTGTACGTGTTCGCAGGCACGCCGACGAACGCGTGCTCGCTGCCATCCCCGAAGGTGAGGCTCAGCACACGGCCCTTGTACTGCCAGCCCGCGATGCCGCTGGCCAGGGTGCGCTCGAACTCCTCGGCCCGTGCGGCCCGCGTCTCCGGATGCAGGCCCTCCAGCAGCTTGTAGGCCGCGATGATGCGCTGGCTCATCGCCTCGGCCGCCGTGCGCTCCGCCTCGTCGGTGAACCGATCGGGGTGGTGCTGCTTCATCAGCCCCTTGTACAGGCCGTTCAGCTCCTTCAACGACAGGTCCGCGGTGGCCCCCAGCAGGGCGCGGCTTTCGGCGATCTCCTTCATGGCTCGAGCATTCGGGCCGCAAAGGTCGGGATTTCCAGTGACCCAGGGAGCCTGCCCGGGATCACCGGACCCCTAGTGCACCACCAACCGCCGCACCTGCTCGGTCCCCTCCACACGCAGGACCACCAAGTAAACGCCCGAGGCTGTGCGACCGCTGAGGTCGATCACCTGCCGCACCGCTCCATCGGCCACCGGCACCTGGCCGGTGTACACCTGCTTGCCGAAGAGGTCCGTGATCGCCAGCTCGGCCGTGGTGGCCTCGATCGGCAACCCATCGGCCAGCACGTTCACCACATCGCCGCGGTTGGGGTTGGGGAAGACCAGCAGCTCGGTGGAGGTCGACACTTCGGACCGTTGCTGGGCGCTGGCCGGCGCGGTGATGGCCACCGTGCAGGCGCTGCCCGCCGGGCACCAGGTGGCGCCCGCATCGTAGCTGGCCGCCACCGTCACGGTGTAGCTGTCGCCCGCCACCAGGGGCAGCGTGTTCCACTTCAGCGTGAGCACCCGCGAACTGCTCGCGATCATCCGGGTGAAGCCGCCGCCGATGCGTTCGAACCTGAACCGGTAGCGGTTGGCACCGGGCACCGCGTCCGCGAACAGCTTGTCCGAACCGCCGAAGCTGCGGGTGACACCGCAGGAGTGCTCGCTGCTCAAGGGGTTGTTGGTCAGTTGCGTGGTGGTGCAGGCGGCGCCGATGCGCAGGCGGCACGCGGGGCCGAACGCGGCATACGCTCCGTTGACCAGGCTCCGCACCCGCACGTTCAGCAGCTGTTGCTGCGGCAGGGGGTTGGTGATGATGCCGGCGAAACCGAGGTGGCACGCGCGCGTCGCGCCCGCCGGGAACAGGTAGCTGGCGCTCGCATGGGTGACCAGGATGCGCCGGCTGTAGCCGCCGTCGGGGTTGAAGAACCAGAACTGGTAGCCGTCATCGGCCTGGTTGCCCACGCCGTACTGCGCGCTCACGGCCGGGTTCTCCTCGGCCGCCACCCAGTCGGTGGGCAGCAGGCCCTCCAGGTCGCAGCGGCTGGCGCGCAGGCGGTCGGTGCCCAGGGGCAGGCAGAAGCCGCCGTTGTTGGCGATGCGGCTCTCGAAGGTGAAGACCCCGTCACCGGCGTTGTCGATGATGCGCTGGCCGTTGGCATCGCGCAGCACATAGCCGCCGGTGCCCATGCCATCGCCGAAGCTGTCCAGCACGCGCAGCTCGTAGCAGCCCGCCACGATGGGGCAGCCGAGCACCTGGGTGCTGTTGTTCGCATAGCCCGAACCGCTGCACACGGCCGTTCCGCCGCCTTGGGGGATGATCTCCCAGCTGGTCTGTGCGGCGGCGGCATCGGTGCTGAGGGTGAGCTGCACGCCCGCGTTGGCCGGGGTGCCGGCGCAGAGGCAGGTGGCGCCGTACACGTCGTTGATGGTGTTGGCATCGCCATCATCGCAGGGGGTGCCCGGCAGGGCCGATCCGCCCGGCACGCCGGCGCAGTCCAGCGGCTGGCCCACGCACTGGCAGCTGGCGTTCACCAGGTCGTTGCCCGTCAGCGGGTCGCCGTCGTTGCAGGCGGAACCCGGTTCGGCCTGGCCGCAGCCACAGCTGCCGGGGACGGTCTTGTTGGGGTCCATCGGGCACTGGTCGTTGCAGTCCGGTGTCGCATCCCCATCCGTATCCGTGTCCGGCGTGCCGCAGCCGCACACGCCCGGCGCCACCTTGTCGGGGTCCGTCGGGCAGCCGTCCAGGCAGTCCATCACCGTGTCGCCGTCGCCGTCCACGTCGGGGACGCCGCAGCCGCAGATGCCCTCCCAGGTCTTGGTCGGGTCGGTGGGGCAGCCGTCGTTGCAGTCGGCCGTGAGGTCATTGTCCGTGTCGGTGTCCACTTCGCCGCAACCGCATTGGCCGGGGGCGGACTTCAAGGGATCGGCCGGGCAGCCATCGGTGTTGTCCGCCACGTAGCCGATCGGCGGCGCGCAGGTCAGCGTGTCGCTGTCCGGGTCCCCGGCGCCATCGCCGTCCACGTCCGCATAGTACGGCACGGCCGCTCCGATCGTCAGGTCCACCCCATTGTCAACGCCGATGATGGCCGGGGCACTGCTCACCACGCGGAGGCGGTACGCGGTGCCGGGCGCGACCGCAGGAACGGCGGCGTTGATCGTCCCGCTCCCGGTGGCGCTCACGCTCCCGATCGGGACCGGACCGACGAAACTGCCGAACGCGTCACTGAGCTGCGCCGTGAACACATTGCCCGGAGCGAACGGCCTGGCCGTGCTGTAGGTGATCATCACCAGGGCGCTCCCGCTTCCGCAGAACGCCGATCCGTTCACGGAACAGCGGATCCGGCGATCGGCAGGCTGCTGGTAGCCCTGCGACATCGCCCCGCTGCCCGTGCTGCCTGTGCCCAGGATGGGCTCACCCACCGACCAACTGATGGTGGTGTTGGGCAGAACAGAGGTGCCGCCATCCGTGCCGATGAGCACCTGCGCTTGCAGCCCGGTGCAGAGCGCCAGCGCGGCGAGCACCAAGGTGCCTTGCGCTACGCTCCGATGTGTGCGTCGGTTCATGATCCCGGGTGTTGTGGGTCGATCACGATCACTTGCGGGTCTGCGCTTCGAGGACGCTCTGCAGCTTCAGCATCAGCGCGGTGTTCGCCTCCAGTTGTGCCCTCATCCCTTCCAGCTCGGCGTCCAGCACGCTGTTCCGTTGCTCCAGGGCCTCGTTCCGCACCTGCAGGTCGCGGACCAGCTTATGGAGCTCCTGCGTGGCGCTCACGTTCAGCATCGTCACGGCGTCATAGTCCACCGTGCGCAGGTCGTTCACCCGGCGGCCCCACACGAAGATCCGTTGCTGCGGCTTCTCAGCGGGAATGGCGAAGGTGTACGCATCGGTGACGCAGGCCACGCTGTCGAAGTGCGCCGTACCGTTCTCCTCGATCCACTTCAGGTGGTCGCCCTCGGACAGGCCGTGCGGCTTGTCCAGGGTGACGAACAACCGCCCTTCCGCATGGCGAACGGCGACGGACAGCGTGTACACATCGGGGATGTGCTCCTGCTTGTACATGATCGCGTTGGGGTACACCTCCTCGAGCTCCTGCGCGATCACCTTCTTCTGCACGGTGTTGCCCAGTGCGATGCTGTCGATGAAGGTGTAGTCCGTGACGCGGATGCGGTCGAGCAGCGCCAAGTCACGGCTGTTGTCGCTGCGGCCCACGATCTTCTTCAGCCGACGATCGGACACGGTGAGCGCACCGTTGGTGGTGATCAGCCCCTGCGTGCACACCACGTTGCCCTCGAAGTAGCCCGCCAGCAGGCCCGGAGCGGTCCAGTTGATCGTGCTGAGCCCCGCCCCGTAATTGAAGTAGGTGATGGGCAGGGGGTTGTACCCGATGAGGTTGTTCGGTACCACGTGCAGGGGTGCGATGGGGTTGTTGGTGCCGATGCCCACGTTGCCGATCCTGTTGATGCGCACGCGTTCAGAACCGGCGGTCACCAGGGCCAGGGATCCATCGTTCGTGGTGGTGCCGCGGAAGAAGCGGAGGCCTTCGGACATGGTCCCGGTGCCGTAGGCCTGCCCGATCTGCGTGGTCGCTGCGCCATTGGCGTTCGATGCTTCCCCCCGGGTGGTCACCAACCTGAAGTTGAGATCGGTGAGGGAATTGGCCAGGGAGGTGACCGGCGCGTAGACGGCCGTGTTCGTGGTGCGCACGGTGAGCGCCTCCTGCGGCGTGGTGGTGCCGATGCCCACGTTGCC
>JAEUSW010000282.1 GCA_016788285.1 Flavobacteriales bacterium | reverse complement strand
TGCATCCGGTCGCGCAGCAGGTAGGTGCCCGGCCGCAGGTCCAGGTCCAGGACGCGGTCGCCGGCGGGTTCGGTGGTGCTGAAGACCAGACGGCCCGTGGCATCGAAGAGGTCCAGGATGGTCGTTCGCTCGAGGGAGATGGAGAAGCGCCCGGTGCCGGGGTTCGGGAACACGGTCAGCGGCGCGGTCACAGCCCCTTCAGGTACCGATGCGGCCTGCAGCCCGCAGCCGGCGGGTTGTCCGCAGACCACGTTGGCCAGGAAGTCCACCACGATGGCCTCGGAGCCCTGCGGGTCCGTGTTGAAGTAGCCCACGTGGCCGGTGCCGGGGTACAGCAGGAAGCAGTGCTCCAGTCCGATGGCCTCGGCATGTTGGTGGATGTGGGCGCTGCCGCTGGCGACGAGGCCGGTGGGGATGCCGAACACGCTCACCTCCTGGGTGTAGCAGGGTACGATGGCGTCGCCCGCTTCATGCACGCTCACGAGCGGCTGGTCGCCGGGCACGATCCAGCTGGTGTCGCCGATGGCGCCGCTGTAGCTGTAGCAGGCGAGCACCACACTGGAGTAGTTGGGCGTGCCGGAGTTGCCTTCGATGCCACCGAGCGCGGCCGAATCGGGCACCAGCACCGCGGGCAGCTCCGCCGGCTGGTCCAGGTAGGTGGCGTGGATGGCGGCGATGGCCCCGGCGGAGACACCGCCCACGATGATGCGGTCCACATCGATGCCGTAGGGGTTGCCGTCCTCGGCCACGGTCTTGCGCAAGTAGCGCACACAGGCCCTCATGTCGTGGGCGCCGCGCATCACCGCCTGCTGGGTGGTGGTGGCGTTGGGGAAGAAGAAGCCCACACGGTAGTCCGGCGCCACGGCCACGTAGCCGCGGTGCGCGAAGGCCTCGCAGATCTCCGCCACGTCGGCGCGGGAGCCGGCCACGAAGCTGCCGCCGAAGGCCACCAGCACCACCGGCCGCTCTGCCAGCGTGTCCTCCGCAGGGGCGTACACGTCCATGTACAAGGTCTGCAGGGTGCCGCTCACACCGGTGTTCGCTCCGAACGGCACGCCGAGCGTCACCGTGAGGCTGTCGAACAGGTCGGGGTCGGTGTAGCGGCCGGAGCCGCATTCGGTCTGGGCCATCAGCAGGGCGGGCAGGGCCAGGCCGGGAAGGGTCAGAAGGGGTCGCATGGTTCGCCGGTAAGGCGCTCAAGATAGGCGGAGGCCTAGAACGCGCAGAAATAGCGGATGGCCTCGGCCGCCTTGGCCGCGCCGAGCTCCTGGCTCCGGTGCAGTTCGCGGCAGCCTTCGTACAGCTGGTAGGCCATCACCAGGGCGATGCCTTTGTTGTAGTGCGGCTGTGCAGCGTTCGGGTCCAGCTGGATGGCGCGATCATAATGGGCGATGGCCTCGCTGTGCTCCCCCAGCAGCAGGTGGATGCTGCCCTTGAGGTCCCACGCGTCGGGGTCGTCCGGTCGCAGGGCGATGGCCTGTTCGGCATCATACAGCGCGCCCACATGATCGCCGAGCTGCTTGCGGGCGAAGCTGCGGTTGAACAGGGCCTCCATGGTGCCGGGCGACAGGCCGATCACGCGGCTCTGGTCCTGCAGGGCCCCTTCCATGTCGCCGAGCTCCTTGCGCACAAGGGCGCGCTCGAACCACACCTGCGGCAGGTCGGCGGCACGGGCCAGCGCGCTGTCGAGGTCGGCCTCGGCGGCGGCGCTGCGCCCGGCGGCGCGATGGGCCCGGCCGCGGTTGAACCACGCCAT
Source organism: Flavobacteriales bacterium (assembly GCA_016788285.1). Taxonomy (GTDB): domain Bacteria; phylum Bacteroidota; class Bacteroidia; order Flavobacteriales_F; family PHOS-HE28; genus PHOS-HE28. The sequence goes on along the minus strand of JAEUSW010000282.1, from coordinate 31,608 downwards.
CGCGAAGCCCGGGTCAAGGCGCACGGCGCGGTCATAGGCGGCGAAGGCCTCCTCCGACCGGCCCAACCGCTCGTAAGCCAGGCCACGCAGGTCGTGGGCGATGGCCAGGGTGCTGTCCAGCGTCAGGGCCACGGCCGCTTCATCCAGCGCTTCCACCGGCTGCTCGGCCTGCAGATGGGCCAGGGCCTTCTTCAGGTGCAGCCAGGGGTCGTTCGGCGTGCGGCCCAGCATCACGGACAGGCTGCGGATGGCCTTCAGCGGCTCATGCATCAACAGCTGCTCGTCCGCACGGTGCTCCTGGATCAGCGTGTCATAGGGCGCCAGCGATACCGCCCGGTCGCGGTCCTCCTCCGCGCCCTTGTAATCGGTCATCAGCACCTTCAGCCGCGCCCGCCGGTCCAGGATGTGCCCCGAGTACGGGTTCAGTTCGAGCGCCTTGTCCATGTCCTGCAGCGCTCCGGTGTACATGCCGAGCCGCTGGTAGAGGCTCGCCCGCTTCATGTACGCGTCGCCATAGCCGGGGTCGGTCTGGATGGCATTGGTGTAATGCTGCAGCGCCCGCTCGCTGTTGCCCAGCCGCAGCTCGATGTCGCCCTGCTGCAGCAATTGCGCGGCGTCCATGCGGTAGGTGGACTGGGCGTTCACCGACGCGCCGAAGGCCGGCACGATGGCGCAGAGAACGATGGCGGTCCGGAAGGTGCTCATCATGGGGAGAACGTGTCGCAGGATGGAACGGTTCAGCGGGCGCGCTGGGCGGCATGGCGGCCCGCGACGTGGCCGGTGCTCCACGCGGCCTGGAAGTTAAACCCGCCGGTGATGCCGTCGATGTCGAGCACCTCGCCGGCGAAGTGGAGCCCGGGGGCCACGCGGCTTTCCATGGTGTGCGGGTCCACCTGCGCCAGGTCGATGCCGCCGGCGGTGACGAACTCCTCCTTGAAGGTGGTCTTCCCCTGGGCGTGGAAGGTGTGGTTGGTGAGCACGGCCACGAGCTTGTCGCGCCCGCGGCGGCCCAGCTCGTCCCAAGGCTTGTCCTCCGCGAGCTCAGCGACCTGGGTGAGGTGGGTCCACAGGCGCGCGGCAAGGCCGAAGAGCGGTGTGTTCACCACGCGTTTCCGCGGGTGGTCGGCGATGGCCCGATCGAGCGCCTGCACCACGGCGGCCTCCCCTGCTCCTCCGGTCCAGTCCACGAGCACGGTGTACCGGTAGCCACGCTCGTGGAGGGCCCGTGCCCCGAAGGCGCTGAGGCGCAGCACCGCCGGTCCGCTGAGGCCCCAGTGCGTGATCAGCACGGGCCCGATGGCCTCCAGGCCCATTCCGGCGAGGCGCACCCGCACCGGTCCGGCGGCCACGCCCATCAAGCCGCGCAGGCCCGCGTCGGGGATGTTGAAGGTGAAGAGCGACGGCACGGGGGGGATCACGCGATGCCCGAGGCGCTGCAGCCACTGGAAGCCTTCCAGCTTGGGCTCACCCCCGGTGGCCACCACCACCGCGGCCGCGTCCATGCTGCCGAAGGTCCCGGTGAGCCGCCAACCGCCTTCCACCGGGTCCAGGCCGCGCACCGGGTGCTGCAGGCGGGTGTCGACACCGGCGCGCTGCGCCGCATGCGTGAGCGCGTCGATCACCGTGCGCGAATCGTTGGTGGTGGGGAACATCCGCCCGTCGACCTCGGTGTGCAGCCGCACGCCGTGCTCGGCGAACCAGGCCACCGTGAGCGGCTGGCCGAAGACGCCGAAGACCTTCCGCAGGAAGGACCCGCCGCGGGGGTAATGACGCGCGAGCCGCGCCGGCTCCGGGCAGGCGTGGGTCACGTTGCAGCGCCCGCCACCGCTGATGCGCACCTTGGCCAGCAGCTTGTCGCTGCCTTCCAGAAGCAGGACGGAAGCGCCGTGCGCGGCCGCGGCGATGGCGGCCATGTGCCCGGCCGCACCGCCCCCGATCACCACCACCGGTCGTTCCCGCTCGGCCCTCGGCATGCGGCGAAGATCGGCCGTGCGAACGTTGCGCACGGCTGTGTTGTTCCCCTGCCATGAAGTGGACCCTGCTCATCGCCGTCGGGGCGACCGTGCTGTTCCTGGTGGCGCAGCTGGTGAGCCTCTGGGCGGTGCGCCGCGTGGAGCAGGTCCCGTATCGCGTGGTGGAGCGCTTGAGGGACCTTGAGGTGCGCGCGTACCCACCCCATTGGGCCGTGGGTCACCACACGCTCAACGCTCGCTACGCCGAGGCCGCTCCGATGGGCTTCCGCCGCCTGGCCCGCTACATCTTCGGCGGCAATGACCTGGAGGAACGCATCGCCATGACGGCCCCGGTGACGCTGGAGCAGGGCGACCGGGGCTACACGGTGTACTTCGGCATGCCCGGTGGCCGCACGGACCATGACCTGCCGGTGCCCGATGACCCCACGGTGCTCGTGCTGGAGCGTCCGTCGACACGCATGGCCTGCGTGCGCTTCGGCGGCCGGGCCACCGACGCACGCATCGCCCGTGAGGTGGAGCGCCTGCACCGTGCACTGGCGGGCTCGCCGTGGCGGGCGATCGGCCCGCCCGTGGTGATGGGGTACGACCCGCCGTGGCAGCTGTTGGGGCGCCGCAACGAGGTGGGGGTCGCCGTGGAACGCACTGACGGCCAGGGCTGAGCCGGCTTTGGCACGCGGCTTGAAAACAGCGGGGCGGCAACAGCCAACGCCATGAAAAAGCTTCTGCTCATCGCCGCCCTTGTGCCCCTGGCCGGTGCGGCCTCCGCCCAGCTCCAAGTGAACCCGCAGTTGGGCCTCACCTATCAGCACCTCACCGACGACGACCCCAATGTGGAATTCCGTGGCACGGTGGGCTGGCAGGTGGGCACCGACCTCCGCATCGGGAACCGCGCGTACATCCAACCGGGTGTGTTCTTCGGCCGCAACGTCACCGCGGTGAAGACCACGCTCAACGACTCCGTGGTGGCCGAGGGCGACATCATCCGCACCAACCTGCGCCTGAAGCTGCTCGGCGGCTACCGCATCGTCGATAGCTACCAGTTCGACCTGCGCTTCTTCGTGGGCCCCACGTATGACGTGCTGCTGAGCGTGGACGACCGGGACGATAACATCGGCTGGAACAAGGGCGACTTCAATAACGGCTCCTTCAACGTCGATGCCGGCCTGGGCTTCGACATGGGCCTGTTCACCCTGGAGCCCAGCGTGAGCTTCGGCTTGAGCCGCGTGTTCAGCGACAACATCCGTGTGAAGGACATCGGCTCGCGCTACCTCACCTACGGGTTGACGGTGGGCCTGAACTTCGGCGACGACGACCGGAACGACTGACCGCCGGGGATCATGAACGGACCCCGCGTCCCGCCCGGGACGCGGGGTTTTTCGTTCCCCTGACACGCCGCATGGTTCCGGCAGGGTATTTGACATTCCTTGTCAGGACCCGTCCAATGGTCCAGCAGCGATGAACATGTTCCGCTCCCTGGGGATCGCCGGCCTGATGGCCGCCGCCCCGCTGATCGCGCAGGAGGAATGGCCGCTCCGATTCACCGCGGAAGGCACCGAGTACCAGGTGTTCGCCCCCCAGCCCGAGCGTCTTTCGGGCAACCACTTCGCTGCGCGCATGGCCGTGGCCGTGAAGCGTCCCGCGGACAAGGCCGCCGTGTTCGGCGCCGTGTGGGGTGACGGCATGCTGGAGATGGACCGTGGCAACCGGATGGGCCGCCTGGTGGCCTTCAGCGTCACCGACGCGCGCTTCCCGGGCATCACCGACGAGGGCGAACTGCTTCGCCTGCGCACCACCTTGAGCGCCGAGGTCCCCAAGCGCACCCCGCAGCTCAGCATGGACCTGCTGGTGGCCGCGTTGGAGGATGAACGCTCCCGCGAGGACGGCCTGAACAACGACGCTCCGGAGATCATCTACACCGAGTCGCCGAGCGCCCTGCTCTTCATCGACGGTGCGCCGCGCTATGAAACGCTGGACGACGTGCCCGATACGGAGGACCCGGTGTACCGCTCGGCCAAGGCGGCGCGGGTGGAGCGCGTGTCCAACACCCCCTTCCTGGTGCTGCGCCACAACGGACAACACTACCTCTACGGCTCGGGCCTCTGGTACCGGAGCACCGCGTTGGAGGGCCCCTGGAGCGTGCAGCGCGACGTGCCCCAGGTGCTGCGCGAACTGGCGGCGAAGGCCGGCGACAGCGCGGCGCTCACCTCCTCCGCCGGGGCGGATGGCCAGGTGCCCGTGATCGTCATGCGCACCACACCGGCCGAACTGCTGGACCTGGACGGACCGCCCCAGTACGAGCCCGTGGAGAACACCGGCCTGCTGGCCGTCATGAACACCGATCGCAATCTGTTCCTGGAGATCGCCACGCAGCAGCACTATGCGCTGTTGAGCGGTCGCTGGTATCGCACGAGCGATCTGCGCAGCGGGGCTTGGACCTTCGTGCCGTCGGCCGACCTGCCGCGCGATTTCCAGGCCATTCCCGAAGGCAGCAAGAAGGATGCGGTGCTGGCGCATGTGGCGGGCACACCGGCGGCGCGTGAGGCCGTGCGCGATGCCCGCATCCCCCAGACCGCCAAGGTGGACCGCCGCAGCGCGAGCCTCACGGTGACCTATGCCGGAGCACCGGAGTTCGGATCCGTGCCGGGCACCTCCGTGGAGCTCGCGCGCAACGCCAGCACCAGTGTGCTGCGCATCAATGGCCGCTACCACGCGTGCGACAACGGCATCTGGTTCGAGAGCGATTCGCCGGACGGTCCATGGATGGTGAGCACCGAAGTGCCCGCCGCGGTGAACGACATCCCGCCCAGCAGCGAGGCCTACAACCTGCGCTACGTGTACATCTACGACCACACGCCGGACTGGGTGTACATGGGCTACACGCCGGGCTACATGGGCGCGTATGTGCAGGGAGGCGTGGTCGTGTACGGCACCGGGTTCTACTACGACCCGTGGCCGAGGTTCTGGCGCCCGCGCCCCTTCACCTGGGGCTTCGGCATGTTCTACGACCCCTGGGGCGGTTGGGGCTTCGGCGGTGGCTGGGGCTACAACTGGTACGGTCCGGGCTGGGGCTGGGGTTGGGGCGGCTGGAACTGGGGCTGGGGCGGCTGGGGCTGGGGCGGCTGGGGCTACGGTGGCTGGGGCTGGTGGGGCCCCTGCCAGTATGTGCCGCCCTGCTGCCACGGCACCGTGAACAGCTACTATGGTCATCGCGGCACGCTGAGCGCCTCCCGCAGCACGACCGGCACCGCCGCACCGGCCAACAGCCTGTACGCTTCGCGCCAACGGCCGGGCGTGACGGCCAGCCAGGTGACCCGTGCGACCCCGACGCAGAACCTGAGCAAACAACCCGCCGCTGACCACTTCACCGATGCGGCCGGCAACGTGTACCGACGCACCAACGGCACGGCTGAGCGCTACACCGGCCAGGCATGGGAGAAGGTGCCCGCCCCGCGGCCGGCGCCGTCCACGGGCAGCACGGAACGCACGCGTCCCGCCGTGACACAGCCGGAGGCCCGGCCGGCCCCGCAGCCCGCACCGGGCACCCGGTCGGCCCCGACGCCCGAGGCACGGCCCCAAGCACGGCCTACGCCGCAGGACCCTTACCGCATCCAACAGGACCGCCAGCGGGCCATCGAGCGTGACCGCACGTATCAGCAGTACCGCACGCAGCCCACGATCCCGCGGCGCGATGTGGCGCCGCCGCAACGCACGGCCCCCACGACCCGGCCCAGCGCGCCGCAACGGAACTACAGCCCGGCGCGCCCCGGTGGATCGGCACGGCCGTCCGCTCCCGCCCCCTCGCGTTCGGGCGGTGGCACTGGTGGCGGTGGCCGTGCGCCCTCGGGTGGTGGCGGAAGCCGTTCGCGCGGGCGCTGATCGGCACGCATCGACGGGCGGGGTGTACCTTTTCGGCACATCCCGCCCATGCGTACCCTGCCCACCCTGCTCCTGCTTGCCGCACTGCCCGCCATGGCACAACCGGTGACCACCATCGTGGTGACCGATGCCGAAGTGGAGCAGGTGCTGCGCGGCCAGTACGACCCCGCGCTCTACGCGGCCTCCTCCCCCATCACGGAGCACGGCACCATGCTGTGCGAGATGCGGCATGCGCTCGAGGCCGACTCGTTGCGCGCCTCGCTGGAGGCCTTGGAAGGCTTCCACACGCGCCATTCGTACAGCGATACGGTGAGCGATACGCAGGGCATCGGCGCCGCGCGCCGCTGGGCCTTTGCGCACTTCGCCCGCTCCGGGCAGGCGAACGAAGGCCGCCTGCTGCCCGCCTATCTCCAGTTCGACTGGCCCAACGGGTCGTGCGGTGATGCCTTCGGTTGGCGCAACGTGCTCGCCGTGCTGCCCGGCAGCGACACCACCGATCATCAGCTGGTGTTGATCGAGGCCCACCTGGACAGCCGCTGCGCGGGCGATTGTGACGTGGACTGCCCCGCGCCCGGCATGGAGGACAACGGCAGCGGATCGGCGCTGGTGCTGGAACTGGCGCGTGTGATGAGCCGGTACAGCTTCCGGCACACCCTCGTGTTCATGCTCACCACCGGCGAGGAACAGGGCCTGGTGGGCGCCGAGGCCATGGCGCAATGGTGCGCGCAGGAAGGCATCGCCATCAAGGCCGTGCAGAACAACGATATCGTGGGCGGGGTGCTGTGCGGCCTGACCTCCAGCGCCCCGTCGTGCGCGCCGCCCGGCTCGGTGGACAGCCTGCGCGTGCGCCTCTTCGCGGCCGGCGGCATCGCCACCCCGCACCGCACCTTCGCCCGCACCGTGCGCCTGATGTACGAGGAGAAACTGCAGGACCAGATGGCCGTTCCCATGGCCGTGGAGGTGATGGACCGGGAGGACCGCGATGGCCGCGGCGGCGACCACATGCCCTTCCGGGCCCAGGGCTACCGCAACGTGCGTTTCACCAGCGCCAACGAGCATGGCAGTGCGGCGGTGGACAGCGCGTGGTACTCGGATCACCAGCACACGAGCGACGATGTGCTCGGGGTGGACACCGATGGCGACCTGCAGGTGGACAGCTTCTTCGTGGACTTCAACTACCTGCAGCGCAACACCCTGATCAATGGCATGGCCGCGGCGCTCATGGCGCTCGGTCCGGCGGAGCCGGAGTTCGTGGTGCACGACGAACCTGCCGGCCTGCGCGTGAGCTTCACGCCCGCGCCGGGCCACATGGCCTACCGGGTCGGTGTGCGACGCACCAACAGCGGCCCTGACTTCGATGCGGTGTACCGCACGGCGGACACCAGCTTCCAGGTGCCGGGGCTCATCGGCGGATCGGCCTACGCCATCAGTGTGGCCGTGGTGGACAGCAACGGCGTGATGAGCCCCTTCACCCGCGAACAGGTGAAAGGCAATGACGCCGACACACCGCCCCAGCCGGTGGACGACCTCCCCTACGGGCTCTACTGCTGGGGCATCGGAGTGCCGGAGCCTCCGGCCGACGCCGGGTGGACCTGGCTCGACCCGCCGCGGCCGGATCCCTTCCTTCAGGAGGCCCTCTTCACCGTGCACGGTCCGCCCGGGCTTGCGGAACGGACCGAGGCCTACCTCCTGGTGCGCACGGCTGACGGCCGCGCCGTGGGGCGCCTGCCCCTGCGGCTGACCGCCGGACGGATGGACGTGCCCTACCACCATGCCGGCGCGGCCGGTGCCCACACCGCCTCCCTGGTGGTCGACGGGCGGGTGATGGCCACGGTGCGCTTCGTGGTGCTGCGGTGATCCATCCTGCCGCGCATCCGTTCATGCGTGGCGCGTTCCGTTCATCCGAAGCGACCGTGGGGCCCGCTCCCGGGCGATCACCTTCACATCCGAAACCAACCTTCCCATGGACCCTCACGCGCGGCTCCGCACCCTTTCCGCCCTGCATTACGCCTATGGCGCCTTCGTATGCTTCTCCGGTCTGGCCCTGCTGGCCCTGGTGTTCATCGGCAGCTTCATGGGCAGCGACTGGTTGGCCGAGGAGGCGAACAGTGACATCCCCGCCTGGGTCGGCACCTTCCTCAGCGCCTTGGGCTGGGTGCTCTTCGTGCTGGTGGAGATCGTGGGCATCCTGAACCTGCTGTGCGGGAGCTGGCTCGCCAAGCGCACCAACCGCACCGCCTGCATGGTGGTGGCGGCCTTCGACCTGTTGAACATCCCGCTGGGCCTCCTGCTCGGCGTGTTCACCCTGGTGTCGCTGAACGACGAACGGGTGTCGGCGCTCTTCCAGGCACCGCGCTCCTGAGCGTCCTACTCCGGATGGTCCCGGCCGAAGGCCTGCCGGGCGATGCGGAACTGCTCCTCCTCGGCCGCGATCACGCGCTTGAGGCTGTCGCTGACCTCCTTCTGCTCGAGGCGGTCCAGGTCGGGTTGGCCGGCGTCCACCCAGGCGGAGTACCAGAAGCTTCCGAGCACGATGATGCTGGCGTTCATCCGTCGTTCCACCATGCCGTCCATGGCCGCCTCGTACGCGGCGGTGTACTCGCGGCTGTAGGTGCGCATGCCCGTGCGGCCGCGCTCCTCGATCACATATTGCCGGTCGTCCGACCAGCCCTCGTCCACGCTGCGCTCGATGGCGAGCACGCTGTCCACGGCGGCGTGGCTGTCGCGCACGGCGTCCCAGGCGGTGCGCAGGGGGGCGTCCAGGTACCGCGCTCGGCCCACCAGATGGTCGTAGCCTTCGGCGCTCAGTTCGGGGATGCGGCTTTCCCAGAAGGCATGGATGCCATGCTGGCCCGTGAGCTGACCGTTGTAGTTCTCGGTGGTGTGCAGGGGCACGTGCGCATCGGCCACGTAATGGCCCAGGTCCGCCGCATACCGCAGGATCCTGTCCACGTCACCGCGCTGGAAGGCGCTCACCAAGCGGCCGTACATCACGTTCACATGCCACGGCACGATGCCGTATGCCTTCAGCGTGTCCTCGGTGAACTTGGCCACCGCGTCGTTCCATCGCTCGGGCATCACCGCGAAGGGATCATGACCGCCGTGGGCGTAGTGGTCGATGTCGATGTAGTGCCGTGGGGCCTCCTCGGGGTCGGCGTAGCGGCGCCGGTCGGGGTCCACCGCGTGGTCGCTGATGAAGTCGATGTGGCGCTTGAAGAAGGGGAACATGGCCGGCGGCAGGGTGAAGCAGGCCATCCGGTTGATGCGCTTGTGGCCGTAGAAGCCCCAGCTGCCGGCATCCTCGACCAGGAGCGCAGGCCCGGCGAGCAGCACCGCCACCAGCATCAGGGCGAAGGCGGAGCCGCTGCGCATCAGGACACGGGTTCGTGCTTCATGGGCACCAGCACGCCGTCCTGAAGCATGGGGATCACGGTGCTGGTGTCGGCCGTGAGGCAGAACTTGACGTCGGGCAGCATCTGCAGCTGCTCGATCCGACGCCGGCGCGGTGCGGCCTTCAGGATGCTCATGAAGTTCTCCCGCGCGGCGTGGAACAGGTACTGGGCGGCGATGCTGCTGTCCTCCTCCAGGCCGAACTTGCCGCTCTCCAGCAGCCGGTCCATGACGGCACCGGCGAAGGTGCTGTCCTCCAGGTTGAACTTCCCCTTCCAGCCGGCGCAGAGCAGCAGCACGTTGCCGTCCTGACGCACCAGCCAGTCGCTGAGCGCGGTGAGGTTCAGGAAGGCGCCGATCACCATGCGCTTGGCGCTTTGGGCCAGCTCGATGGTGCGCGTGCCGTTGGTGGTGGTCATCACCAGGGTCTTGCCCGCCACCTCGGGGCCCCGGAAGGCCAGCGGCGAGTTGCCGTACTGGAAGCCTTCCACCACCTCGCCATTGCGCTCGGCCGCCACGATGTGGCCCTCGCGCCCCAGGTATTGCCGGGCCTCCTCCACCGTGCTCACGGGGATGATGCGCTCCACCCCGTGCGCGAACGCGGTGACCATGGCGCTGGTGGCGCGCAGCACATCGATCACCACCACGATGTCCATGTCCTGCGCGTACAGCGGATATTGGTCGGGCAGGAAGCAGACCTCCACCCGGTAGCGGTAATCGGGGTTGATGACGCGCGTGCTCATGCCGGGGCCTTGTAGAACGGCAGCGCCACCACCTTGGCGCGCAGGGCCTTGCCGCGCACATCGATGAACAGTTCGGACCCCGGTGCCGCCAGGGCCGTGGGCACGTAGGCCAGGCCGATGGGCTTCTGCAGCGAGGGGCTGTGCGTGCCGCTGGTCACCGTGCCGATCACAGCGCCCGAGGCATCCACCACCGAGTGCCCATGGCGCGGCACGCCCCGGTCGATGAGCTCGAAGCCCACCAGCCGGCGCGCGGTGCCGTTGTCCTTCTGCGCTTTCAAGGCCGCAGAATGTATGAAGTCCTTGGTGAACTTGGTGATCCAGCCCAATCCGGCCTCGATGGGCGACGTACTGTCGTCGATGTCGTTCCCGTAGAGGCAGAAGCCCATCTCCAGCCGCAGCGTGTCACGCGCGGCCAGGCCGCAGGGCTTGATCCCGTGCTCCGCCCCCGCCGCCATGATGGCGTTCCAGGCCTTCTCCACCAGCGTGTTGGGCACATACACCTCGAAGCCGCCGGCGCCGGTGTAGCCCGTGGCGCTGATGAGCACCAGGCCCACGCCCTTCATCTCCGCATACTGCGCGGTGTAGTAGGCCATGGCCGACAGGTCCACGCTGAAGAGGCCATGCAGGGTGGCGGTGGCCTTGGGGCCCTGCACCGCCAGCAGGCCCATGCGGTCGCTGATGTCCTCCAGCTTCGCGTCGAACGTGTTGTGCGCGCTGATCCAGTTCCAGTCCTTGGCGATGTTGCCGGCGTTCACGACCAGCACATAGTGATGGTCGTCGCCATGCTGCATGCGGTACACCAGCAGGTCGTCCACGATGCCGCCGCTGTCGTTGGGCAGGCAGCTGTACTGCACCTTGCCCAAGGCGAGCTTGGAGGCGTCGTTGCTGGTGACGCGCTGGATGAGGTCGAGCGCGCCAGGTCCGCGGACGAGGAACTCGCCCATGTGGCTCACGTCGAACAGGCCCACTCCGTTGCGGACGGCGAGGTGCTCATGCGTGACCCCGCTGTACTGCACGGGCATCAGGAAGCCGGCGAAGGGCACCATTTTGGCGCCGAGGGCCTCATGCACGTGCCGCAGCGCGGTGGTCTTCAGTTCGGTGTGGGTTTCCATGGGTTCGGATGAGGTGGTTGAACAGGTCGATGTAGTGGTCTCTCCAGGCCACGGTGGAGAAGCCCTCCTCCACGGTGCTGCGCGCGGCGCGGCCCAGCCGGGCACGAAGGTCGGGATCCTGGATCAGCAGGCCCAGCTTCTCCAGCCATTCCCCCTGGTCGGCGGCCAGGAAGCCGTTCTCCCCGTCGCGCACGATGCCGGTGTTGACCCCGACGGGCGACATCACCGGGGGAACGCCCATGGCCATGTACTGCAGCCCCTTGAGCCCGCACTTCCCCCGGCTCCAGGGGTCGTCGCGCAAGGGCATGATGCCGATGTCCATCGGCGCCAGGTCCTCCGGTTCGCTGCTGCTGCGCCAGGGCACGTTCTCCACGTGCAGCCCGGGCAGGGTGAAGGGGCGGTCGCTCACCACCCGCAGGCGGATGCGGTCGCCCCACCGCCGCCCGAGCTCCTCCAGCATGGGCGTCACCTTCCGCAGGTGGGCCATGCTGGTCTGGCTGCCGGTCCAGCCGATCACGACGGGCCCCGATGAGGGCCCGTGGGCCCGTGGCCGGTAGCGCTCCGTGTCGATCACCGTGGGGATCACCTCCACCTGCCGGTTGTGTTTCCGGGCGTACTCCGCCAGGTACGCGTTGCCCGCGATCACGTGGTGCGCATGCTGGATCAAGGTGGCCGTCTTAGCGGGATCCTTCAGCCAGCGGAGCCGCCGGTTGCCGTCACTGACGTCCATGTGCCAGATGGCGTCGTCGAAGTCATAGATCACCGGGGGGCCGGTGCGGGCCAGGGCCCGCTCGAACCGCGTGCTGCCGGTCATGAAGGCCTCGCGCTGCACGAAGATGAGGTCGAACCGCGGCGCCATGTCCACGTGCTGCTGCCGAAGGCGGTAGCTCTTCAGGAAGATGCGGGCCTTCGCCGCCAGGTTGCCGGGCGTGTAGAAGACCGCGTCGTCCGCCTCGTCGATCAAGGACGCGTAGTGCACGGTGAAGCCGTGCTTCTCCCAGTACGGGATGAACTGGTCGAACCGGTAGCGCTGGCTCGGGGAGCGGTCGCGGCGGTGCGCGCCGATGAACAGGATGCGGGGCATCGGAGACCGCAAAGAAAACCCACGGCCGCGACGCTCGGTCGTCCCGTACCTTGGCCCGGCACGCCGCATGGAACGCGCGAAGGCCTTTCCCCGCTGGGCGGTCCTCCTGTTGGACCTCGGCCTCTGCCTCACGGCCCTGGTGGCCGCCTACCAACTGCGCTTCAACTTCCGGGTGCCCACCATGGAATGGCAGCTGCTGGGACCGGTGATGCCGATCTACGTGGCCGTGCGGCTGGGCTCGTTCCTGCTGGCCGGCATCCAGCGCGGCATGGTGCGCCACACGGGCACCGAGGACGCGCGCCGCATCTTCTTCACCGTCGTGGCCGGCTCGTTGGTGCTGGCCGTGCTCAACCTGGTCCGCGAAGCGGTGGTGGACGGCCGCTACCTCCTCCCCTTCTCAGTGCTCATCATCGAGACGATGGGCACCCTGATCGCCATGATCGCCTCCCGCATCGCGGTGAAGCTGCTCTACCTGAAGGCGCGCGGCAGCGGAAAGGAGAAGGTGAACGTGGTGATCCACGGGGCCGGCGAGGCGGGCCTGATCACCAAGCGCACCCTGGAGCGTGAAGGATCGGTGCGCTATGCGGTGACCGCCTTCGTGGACGACGACCCGCGCAAGACCGGACGACGGCTGGAGGGCGTGGAGGTGTGGCATACGGACCGCCTGCCCGCCCTGCTCGCCGGCGGCGAGGTGCAGCAGGTGATCATCGCCATCATGAACCCCGACCCGGAGCATCGTCGGAAGGTGGTGGACGCTTGCATGGCCGCCCGGGTGCAGGTGCGCAGCATTCCCCCGGTGAACGCCTGGATCAATGGACAGCTCAGCGCCGGCCAGATCCGGGAGGTGCACATCGAGGACCTGCTCGGCCGACCCATCATCCGGCTGGACGACTCCGTCGTGCGGTCCCGTTTCGCGGGCGAACGCGTCCTTGTCACCGGTGCCGCAGGCAGCATCGGCAGCGAGCTCTGCCGGCAGCTCGCGGCCCTGGGGGTGCAGCGCCTCGTGCTGCTGGACCAGGCCGAGAGCCCCCTGCACGACCTGTCCGTGGAGCTTGAGCGCTCCGCACCGGAGGTGGAGATCACCGCCGTGGTGGGCGATGTGCGCGAGGCGGAGGCCGTTGACCGGTCGATCGCCCGGCACCGGCCGGCGGTGGTCTTCCACGCGGCGGCCTACAAGCATGTTCCGCTCATGGAGCTGCAACCGGCCGAGGCGGTGCGCACCAATGTGGGTGGAACATTGAACGTGGCCGATGCGTGCGTGCGGCACGGGGTGCGCGACCTGGTGCTGGTGAGCACGGACAAGGCCGTGAACCCGACCAGTGTCATGGGGGCCACCAAGCGCGTGGCCGAGCTCTACCTGCGTGCGCTGCATGCCCAGGGGACCTCCACGCGGTTCATCACCACGCGCTTCGGCAATGTGCTCGGCTCCAGCGGGTCGGTGATCCCGCTGTTCCGCCGCCAGATCGCCGCCGGGGGACCGGTGACGGTGACCCATCCGGAGGTGACGCGCTACTTCATGACGATCCCCGAGGCCTGCCGCTTGGTGCTGGAGGCCGGCACCATGGGTCAGGGCGGCGAGGTGTACGTCTTCGACATGGGGGCGCCCGTTCGCATCCAGGACCTGGCGGAGCGCATGATCCGGCTGAGCGGCAAGGAGCCCGGGCGGGAGATCGCCATCGTGCACACCGGCCTGCGCCCGGGCGAGAAGCTGTACGAGGAGCTGCTGGCGGCGAAGGAGGACACGCAGCCCACCCACCACCCGCGCATCCTCATCGGCCGCGATCAGGGCGCTCCACCGCCCGGGACCATGGACGGGATCCGCTCCATCGCCGCAGCGGCGGGCACCGTCGCCCCGGAGGAGCTCGTGGCACGGATGAAGGCATTGGTCCCCGAGTACCTGAGCCGCAACTCCGTCTTCGAGGCGCTTGATGAGGCACGGCCGCAGTAGGCGGGGTACCTTTGACGCCCTCATCCCCGTCCCGCCCATGACCCGCGACAAGAACCTGGATATCGCCAAGGTGCAGAAGGAGATCGCCGAACACATCGGCGTGGGGCCTGACGGGCTGGTCTTCAACTTCGAGCCCGCGCCCGGAGGGCGCACCAAGCTCTACCTCATCACCATCAATCCGCGCCACAACCAGAGCTTCCTCTTCCACAGCACCGATGGCAGTGACCGCCTCGATGCCCTGCGGACCATGCTGGATTACGTGCGCATCTACAAGGAGCGCGAGAGCTCCTACACCATCCAGTGGACGATGCGCGGGGAGAACCAGCTCCAGACGTCCTATTTCAGGGCCAAGAACGTCCTGGATGCGCTGGACAAGCTCTACTACGACCGCGACCCCAACAGCATCGTGGTGTTCTCGGTGATCCTGAACCCCATGTCCTGACCATGGCCGTGCGTGTGGTCACCACCCCCGTGCAGGTGCGGTTCGCCGACGTGGACATGGCCAGGCACGTGCACAACGCGACCTACCTCAACTACTTCGAGCTGGCGCGCATGAGCTACCTGGCCCCGCTCTTCGGCCCGGAGCACGACTGGACCACGGAAGGCCTCATCCTGGGCCGCAATGAGGTGGACTACCGGCGGCCCGTGCGCCTGCACGACCGGGTGGAGGTGGACTGCTGGTGCACCCGCGTGGGCGGCAGGAGCTTCGACCTGGCCTACGCGGTGCAGGTGATCGACGGCCCGGCACGGACCTTGTGCGCCGAGGGCCGCAGCGTGATGGTGTGCTTCAACTACCTCACCCACGCCACGATCCCCATCCCCGAACGCATCCGCACCGTCCTGGACCAGGACGCACGACCATGACCACCTCCTTGCACGTCCTGGGCCTCGTCGCCCTGCTCGCCCTACCGATGCCGAACCGTGCGCAGGACCTCCAGGGCATCCTGGGCACAGCGGGCCAGTTCCTCGGCGGCGGGGGGAACGGGGCGGGTCTCAGCAGCGAGGAGGTGGTGCGGGGGTTGAAGCAGGCGCTCGAAGTGGGCAGCCAGCGCAGTGTGGACCTGGCCGGCGCGGACGGCGGCTTCTGGAACGAACCGCGCATCCGCATCCCCTTCCCCGCCGAGGCGGAGAAGGTGCGCACCACCCTGCTCGGCCTGGGCATGACCAAGCCGGTGGAGGACTTCGAACGCACCCTGAACAAAGCCGCGGAGACCGCGGTGAAGGAGGCCGTGCCGGTGTTCGTGGACGCCATCACCGGCCTGAGCGTGGAGGACGGCTTCGCGATCCTCAAGGGCGGTCCCGACGCGGCGACCACCCTGCTGCGGCAGCGCACCACCGAGGCCCTCACCGGCCGCTTCCGCCCCATCGTGGAGAAGGCCACCGCCCAGGTGGCGCTCACGAGCTATTGGACCCCGCTGGCCAACGCCTACAACAGTGCGGCGCTGTTCACCGGGGGCAAGGCCGTGGACCCCGACCTGAACGCCTACGTCACCACCAAGGCCATCGGCGGTCTGTTCACCCTGCTGGCCGACGAGGAACGCAAGATCCGCGAGAACCCGCTGGCGCGCACCACCGAGCTGCTTCAGCGCGTGTTCGGCAACTGACACCCTCCCATGCGCGCCACCCGCCTCATCCCTCCCGGACGACCGTTGGCCGACAGCGAGCTCGTTCTCGGCCCCGATGGCTCGGTGTACCACCTGGGCCTGCGTCCTGAACACGTGGGCGACCTCGTGCTGGTGGCCGGCGACCCCGGGCGCATCGCCACCATCAGCGCCCTGTTCGAGCGCATCGAGCACCGCGCCCAGAACCGTGAGTTCGTCTCCCATACGGGCGTGTACCACGGCACCCGCGTCACCGCGCTGGCCACGGGCATCGGCACGGACAACATCGACATCGTGCTCAACGAGCTGGACGCGCTGGTGAACGTGGACCTGGAACGACGCACCCCGCTCGGGACGCACCGCAGCCTGCGCATCGTGCGGCTCGGCACCTGTGGCTCGCTGCAACCCGACATCCCCGTCGACGCACGCATCGTGAGCACGCACGGCCTCGGGCTCGACAACGTGCTGCACTACTACGCCCATGAGCACGAAGCCGAGGAGGAAGCCATCCTCAACGCCTTCCTGGCGCACGTGCCCTGGCCCGCTGCCCTGCCCCGTCCCTACCTGGCCACCGGTGATGCCGGACTGGTGCGCCTGATGGCCGAAGGCAATCACGCGGGCATCACCGCCACGGCGGGCGGCTTCTATGGTCCGCAAGGGCGGCAGATCCGGCTGGGCACCGCGGTGGAGAAGCTCAACGAGCGCTTCACCGATTTCCGCCATGAAGGCCTTCGCATCGCCAACTACGAGATGGAGACCAGCGCGCTCTATGGCCTTGGCGCCCTGCTCGGGCACCGCACCTGCACGGTGTGCACGGTGGTGGCCAACCGCTTCCGCCGCGAGTTCAGCCGCGACCACCACGCTGCCGTGCGCGCCATGGTCGGCGAAGTGCTGGAGCGATCAACAGCGTAGTGGTTGAAAGTACGCCGGCCCGGCCCGGCGCCCCGTGAAGGCCCCGGGTACTTTCGTCGAGGCCGGGCAACGGCCATCGGGGGGCATGAGCGAGAACGAGATCCAGGCGTTGATCACCCTGATCGACGATCCCGACGAGGACATCTACGCACAGGTCAGGTCGCGCATCGTGTCGCTCGGTGATCGCGTGCGCCCCGTCCTGGAACGCGCCTGGGAGATCGACGACCAGGGCGATCTGTTCCGCACCCGCGTGGAGGACCTGCTGCACACCCTCCATCTGGACCATGTGGAGGCGCGGTTGAAGGACTGGTGCGACCGCGGCTGCGAGGACCTGCTCGAAGGCGCCCTCATCGTATGCCGCTACCGCTACGCCGACCTGGACGAGCAGCGCATCAAGGCCCGGCTGGCCGCCATCCGGCAGGACATCTGGCTGGAGCTGAACGACCACCTCACCGCTTTCGAGAAGGTGCGCGTGTTCAACCACATCTTCTTCCAGGTGCATGGGTTCAAGGGCAACAAGCGCAACTACCACGCCCCGCAGAACAGCTACATCAACGATGTGCTCGACAGCCGCAGGGGAAACCCCCTCTCCCTGTCGATCATCTATCAGGTGGTGGCCGAGGACCTGGACCTGCCGCTGCGCGGGGTGAACCTGCCGAACCACTTCGTGCTGGCCTACCTGGAGGAGGGCAGTGTGGGTGGTGGCAGCGGCCTGCAGCAGAACATCCTGTTCTATGTGAACCCGTTCAGCCAGGGCGACATCCTGGGACGCAACGAGATCGACGAGTTCCTGATGAAGCTGCAGATCGCTCCGCAGGAGGGCTTCTATCAGCCCTGCACCAACCGGGACATCGTTCGGCGCCAGCTGAACAACCTGCACCACAGCTACGTGAAGCAGGGGGATGCGGAGCGCGCGGCGGAGCTCGACCGACTGCGGCGCCTGCTCGGCCCGATGCCCGATGAGCCTAGCCGGCTCGGTCCCTGAAGATCAGACGGAGGGTGGCGGCGATGATCCGCAGGTCCAGCGCGAAGGACCGTTCCCGCACGTACCTCAGGTCCAGGGCGAGCTTCGCCGGCATCACCTCCTCCACGTAGGTGCGCTCCGGATCGTCCGATCGCGCCAGCAGTTCGTTCTCGTCCACGTAGTCCAGGCTGGCCATGCCGGTGATGCCGGGGCGGACGCTGAGGACCACCTGCTGCTCGGGCGTGTACAGCGCCACGTACCGCGGCACTTCCGGCCGAGGGCCCACCACGCTCATGTCGCCCTTCAGCACGTTCCAGAGCTGGGGCAGTTCGTCGAGCTTGGTCCTGCGCAGGAAATGGCCCACGCCCGTGATCCGTGGGTCCCGCCCGCCGATGGTGAGCTGGCCCAGCGCCTCACTGCCCGGCCGCATGCTCCGGAACTTCAACAGGCGGAACTCCCGGCCGTGGCGCCCCACACGCACCTGCCGGAAGAAGGCCCCGCCCGGTGAGCCCGTCGCCACCGCCAGCGCGAACACCAGCAGCAGCGGCATCAGGAGCACCAACGCCGTGCTCGCGAACAGGACATCGAAGGCGCGCTTGAGGGCCATGGATCAACCGAGCACTTCGGCGACCGCGTCCTTCACCGCGGCCACCACGGTGTTCACCTGGTCGTCGGTGAGGTCGTAGTAGACCGGCAGGCTGATCTCCCGGCTGTAGAGCTCGAAGCTGCGCGGGTGGTCGCTCATCCGGTAGCCCAGGCCCTTGTAGAAGGTGAGCAATGGAAGCGGGATGAAGTGGACGTTCACGCTCACATCGCGCCGGGCGATGGCCGTGATGATGGCATCGCGTTGTGCCTCCGTGGCCCCGCGCACACGAAGCATGTACAGGTGATGGCTGCTGGTCCGCCGCTCGTCCCGGAACGTGGGCGTGATGAAGCGGTCGTCCTCGGCGAAGGCGCTGTCATAGCGGTCGCAGATGGCCTTGCGCCGAGGCTGCGTGTCGCTGTCGTACCGCTCCAGTTCCACGAGCCCGATCGCGGCCTGCAGGTCGGTCATGTTGCACTTCCAGCCGGGGAAGGCCACGTCGTAGCGCCACGCACCGGGCTGTGTCTTCGCCAGCGCGTCCTTGCTCTGGCCATGGAGGCTCATGGTGTTGAAGTGGCGGTAGAGCTCCTCGGCGTCGAAGGGCGCCGGCAGGTTGAACGCGAGCGCGCCCCCTTCGGCCGTGGTGAGGTTCTTCACCGCGTGGAAGCTGAAACCGGTGATGTCGGCCTGGGCACCGACCGATCGGCCATCGATGCGGGCACCGAACGAGTGCGCGGCATCGGAGAGCACGAGCACACGCCCGAGGCGCATCTGGGGATTGGTGCCCGCCACGCGCAGATTCACCGCCGGGGTGAACAGCGGGGAGCACTCCTCGGCCAGGCGCATCAGCTCCGGCACGCGGGCGGGCAGGCCGCCGATGTCCACCGGGATGATGCACTTGGTGCGTGGGGTCAGGGCCCGGCGCACGGCGTCGGGGTCGATCGTGAAGTCGTCCAGCACATCCACCAGGACCGGCCTGGCCCCCACGTGCATCACGATGTTGGCCGTCGCACAATAGGTGTAGGCGGGCACGATCACCTCGTCCCCCGGGCCGATGCCGTACCACCGCAGCACCAGTTCGCATGCGTTGGTCCAGCTGTTGAGCGCGATCACACGCTCCACGCCGCAGTAGGCCGCCAGGCGGCGCTCGAACTCCTTCGTGCGGGGCCCGGTGGTGATCCACCCGCTGCGGAGGGCCTCCGCCACGGCGTTCACGGTGCGGTCATCGATGCGCGGCGGACTGAACGGGATCGTGGGCATGCGTGAGGTGGAAGAGAAAGGCGAAGGCGGCCAGGAACACCACGCCGGCCTGCACTTCCAGCAGGCTTTCGACGGTCGCGTTCAGCAGCACAAGGTAAACGAAGGCCGCCGCCACCGGCCGACGTCCGCGGACGGCCGCAAGCAGCGGCATCAGGAGCATCGCGGCGCACAGCATCAGCCCGGGCCATCCCAGGGCGATGCCGCTCTGCACGAACTGCGAATGGGCGTTGAGCCGCTTGTCGACCACGTGCACGTAGCCCCGGCGGGCGCTCTCGGCATGCAGTTCGTCCTTGATGTCCCCCGTTCCCACCCCGGTCATGGGATGAGCGCGCAGCAGGTCCAGGCCCACCGACCAGGTCATGCGGCGCAGGTCCGAACTGCGGTCCGATGCGGGGTCGAAGCCCTGGGTGGCTTCGAAGGCCTGAAGCACCTTCAGGCGGACCGGCCGGGCCGTGGCGAACAGGGCGGCGAAGCCCAGTGCCCCGGCCAGCAGGCCGCCCACCAGCGCTCGTCGCATCGTCCGATCGCGACGGAAGTGCCAGGCGCCGTGCAGGAGCACCACCACCAGCGTGATCCAGCCCATCTTCGAGTTGCTGAGCACCACCGCGGCGGTGAGCGGGACCACCACCGCAGCGTGCCCCCGTCGGCCGGCCTGCCTCCATGCGCCGGAGAACATCCAGATGACCAGGGCGAACACCGAGTAGAGCGCCATGTAGCTCGGATGGAGGAAGTGCGCGAACCGCGATTCGAAGAGGTGGCCGAGGCCGATCTCCGCGGCCCCGGTCCGCGGGTGCAGGCGCTCGGCCGCGATGGCCCAGGCCGCGAGCAAGAGGCACAGCCACGCCGCAACGGCGTTCGCGAGCACGAAGACCGTCAGCAGCGGACGGGCGTCCACCGCCGCGCGCGCGGGCAGGACCACGGCCAGCACGGGGAAGAGCAGGAAGGCGGCCTTGACCTCCAGGTCGAAGGCCCCGAACGCCAGGTTGGTGGTCCAGGCCATGCCGACCACGTGCAGCGCGTAGTAGGCCGCCATCAGCGGCAACGAGCCGTCACCCGCCTCCAGCCGCCAGCGGGCGCCGGTGGACCTCCACCGAAGGCGGATCACCGCCACGGCGAGCAGCACCACCGCCAACGGCACCAGGGCGGGGGCCAGCGGCAGCAGCACCAGAAGCAGCGCGAACGCGTGCTGCACCGCAGGGTCGCCATGGCCGGTGATGGTCCGCATCGCGCAAAGGTGATCGGTCTATCGCGTGAGCCGCCCGGCGCGTTGGCCGGGACGCCGTCCCAGCACCACGAAGTGCGCGATGCCCTTCCAATAGCCGAGGCCATAGGCGAGATGGAGGATCACGAAGGCGTACAGGACGCGCGGTACATCCATCAGGCGCTCCGCGGCACGCCAGGCGCTCCAGGACGCCATGGCGAGGTAGACCAGCACGCCGGCGGTCGTGGCCCATGCCGCCCACGGCCACACCAGGCCCAGCGTTGGCCCCAGCACCAGGCCGGCCACCCAGGCGGCCGGGACCAATTGCCTCCCCGTGGTCACCGTGCGGTGCAGGCGGTTGACGAACACCTTCCAGTAGCCATACTGGTGGTATTGCCGGTATAGCTTGGCGAAGGAGGCGCGCACCGCGTAATGCGAGCGGATGGCGGGGTCGAGCAGGATGCGGAAGCCGGCCTGGGTGACGCGGTGGTTGAACTCGTCGTCCTGATTGCGCACCAGCGCTTCGTGGAAGGTGCCGACCTGCTCGAACACCTCACGCCGGTAGGCCCCGAAGGCCACGGTGTCCACCGGGCCCGCCTTGGTGCCGGTGCGGAAGTGCGCGTTGCCCACGCCGAACGGGTGGCCCATGGCGGCTCCGATGGCCCGCGAGGTGGCGTCGGTGTACGTGTTCGTGATGACCCCTCCGGCGCAGCCCGCTCCCGGATCGCTGCGCAGGGTGGCCAGGTTGCACTGCAGCCAGTCCGGTTCCACCGTGGCGTGCGCGCCCAGCAGGATCGCCACATCGAAGGTCCGGGCGGCCAGGCCGCGGTTCATCGCGTGCGGGGTGGTGCGGTCGGGGTTCTCCACCAGATGGACCACCGAGGAGCGCTGGGCGTGCCCCGTGATCTCCTTCCGGGTGCCGTCCGTGCTGCCGCCATCGCAGACCAGCACGCTCAGGACCATGCCCGAACGGTCCGCGCGTTCCAGGGAATCGAGGCAGCGACCGATGTGGCCCGCCTCGTTCAGGCAGGGGATCACCACGCTCACGCGCGGTATCGCGGGCAGCGGAGGCAGGTTCATGGCCGGATCATCAACCGGGTGCGGGCCAGGTGGTTCAGCAGCAGCACGAGCGCCCCGTTGCTCAGCGCGGTGGCCAGGGCGGAGCCCAGCAGCCCCATCACCGGGATCAACGCCAGGTTCAGCACCACGTTGGCCGCGAAGATCCCGGCGATGAAGAGGGTCTGGGTGCCGGGCCGTCCCGCCTGGCTGAAGAGCATCAGGAAGGGCTGATGGCCGGCCGTCAAGGCCACGCCGGCCACCAGGATGGCATACACCGCCCAAACGGTGAACGGTTCCTCGTTCATGCCGAGCACCCACATGCCTGCCGGGAACAAGGGGATGGTGAGCGCGATAAGGGGGGCCAGCAGCCGGAAGAAGCTGCGGCGGTTGCGGCGCACCACCTTCCCCAGGAGCACCGCACCGCCCTGGTGCCAGGCGCGGGTGATCACCGGGTTGATGTTGTTGCGGAAGAGCACCGGCAGGTACATCACGCCCTCCGCCACCGTGGCGCCCATGCTGTACAGGCCCACCGCACGGTCGTCCATGAAGAAACCGAGCAGGAACACGTCCACCCGCGTGTTGACGTCGAGCAGGAAGTTGCCGGCCAGCGCGCGGTTGCCGAAGCGGAACTGCTCGCGCGCCACCTGCCGGGCACCGGTCACGCGTTGGGGGCGCCAGTGCGGAAGCGTCGCTGGAAGCAGCACCATCAGCAGTCCGGCCTCCGCCAGGGTGAGCAGCGCGGCCAGTTCGTGAGCGGGACGTTCCAAGGCCACCAGCGCCGCCAGGGCCACCAGCATCAGCACGAACCGCAGCAGCTGGAACATGGCGAACAACCGCATGCGCCGGGCCCCGTTGTGGTAGCTCAGGAGCACCTTGTTCCAGGTGAAGAACAGCAGCCCCGGGATCACCAGCGGAAAGGCATCCCCCACCCCGTTGCTGTCCGACCAGCGCCCCGGCAGCTCGCGCAACAGCCAGGCGAGCGCCATCACCGCCACGGCGGTCACGGTGCTCAGGGCGAGCGCCACGGTGAGCTGGACGTCGGGTCGCCGGTCGGCCTGGATGTCCCGGGGCACGAAGGCCTGCACCGCAAGATGGACGCCGCCCACCGCGAGCTGGCTCAACAGGATGTACAGGGCGTAGGCCTGGTTGAAGATGCCCAGTGCGGAAGCACCGTGGGTCCGCAGGATCAGCACATTGAGCAGCACGCCGATGAGCGCGCTGAGCCCGAAGGCGCCCGCGTT
Organism: Flavobacteriales bacterium; assembly: GCA_016788285.1. Taxonomy (GTDB): domain Bacteria; phylum Bacteroidota; class Bacteroidia; order Flavobacteriales_F; family PHOS-HE28; genus PHOS-HE28. Next base: position 8,661 of record JAEUSW010000282.1, on the reverse strand, counting down.
CCAGATCAGGTCGGTGGAGAACTTGCCCCGCACAGGCCGCATGGTCAGCGGCGCAAGGTATCCCTCAGGCGATGGAGCACATGCCCGCGCTCATCCACCACGCGGTCCGACCACGCCTCCAGGAAAGCCCGGTAGCGCGGAGCGTAGCGGTCATACTCCTCCGTGCTGAACACATACCGGCAATGCAGGCTGTCCCGGAGGTAGCGGTAGACCTGCTCATCGCTCCGGTCGCGGAACAGGAAGGACTTGCCATGGGCCTGGAAGAGCTGGTCGCTGCCGCACCAATAGTAGATGCCCGGGCGGTCCGTGACGTAGTACCAGATGGGCAGGTTGTTCACCAGCACCGTGTCCGTGGGCCGCATCCCCTGTTCCTTGAGCCAGGCCTCCAGGTCCCGGGGTCCTGTGTTCAGCCGCTCCTCCAGGCTGCCTTCCGCGGTATCGGGCGATGCCTGATCCGGCGTGGCCTGCTTCACCCGCTGCCGATGCTCCAGGGCAAGGGCGGTGTTGAGCACGGTGGCCACGGTCAGGCCCGCGAGGAAGGGCCTGCGGGCACCGGGGGACAGCACGGCCCAGGCGATGCCCACAACGGCCACGGTGAGCACGGGCTGCAAGCTGAAGGCGTAGCGGTAGTTGAAGCCACCGAACGCGCCGATCACCGAGATGGCGAGGAGCACGAAGGCGAGCAGCCCGCGCTGCCCGCGCTCCAACTTCCTCCAACGGTGCAGGGCCAGGATGCAGGCAGGCAGCGCCAGGACCATCGTGGGCCCCATGTACCGCAGGTTGAGGAAGACACCGAGATAGCCGTTCAGACCGAGCAGCAGGGGGGTGCCGATGCCACGATCGAAGTGCGCGGGATCCATGCCCTCGGGGCTCACCGGCATCAGCATGCGGTGGTACACCACGCTGAAGGCCATGGAGGCGGCGAGCAGGGCCCAGGCCAGGAGGTCGATGCGCCGCCGGTCCATCGCTAGTACCAGATGATGTCCTGGAAGATCCACCCGGTGCCCGACACGATGTCGACCAGGTAATGCACGGCCCCGAAGAGCAGCATCAGGCCCACGCCCTGCGCCAGCCAGGTGATGCGCTTGTTCCACCGGATCGGCAGCGCGAACAGCAGCACGGCGACCAGCACCCCGGCGAGGATGGCGCCCACCGAGTGCACGAAGGCCTGCGCCCCGGCCAATGCCCCGAAGAGCAGCATGCGCTCGCGCGAAGGCCCTTGCACCACGGCCACGAAGGCGGCCACCGCGCAGGTGAAGAGCATGATGCGCATGCTGTCCAGGTGGTAGATGGTCATGAGGAAGAGGAAGCCGATGGGCGCGGTGAGCGCGAGGCCTCCGAACACGGCGGCCCAGCGGTCGATGCCGCGAAGCAACGACCAACAGAACGCGATCAACAGCCAGGCGTACCACATGGTGATGCTTCGCACCCACGTGTCGGTGCGGACCCCGAGGAGCTCGCCCCAGAGCCCCTCCCAGGTGAAGAGCAGCGGGAAGGAGAAGCCGTGCAGCCCCACGTAGTGGAAGCCGCTGGCCGCATCGAACTGGAAGCGCTGGTAGCTGATGGCCCGGTCGCGCAGGAAGATCCGCCCCTGCACCCCGTACTCCAGCACATCGTGGTCCACCAGAGGCTTGTTCAACAGGAACACCACGGTGACCAGCAGCAGGAACAGCGTGCCCGCCAGGAACGGCCAGAGCGACCGGTCCTTCAGGCTCGCGGGGAGGCCGGCGAGCAGGGTGAGGAGGCGCCCCCTCCCCACCCCCGCCATCCATGTCACCAGCGCGAAGAAGAGCAGGGGCAGCAGCCAGGCGACGAGCACCGGGGCACCGTGCCACAGCGCCAGCGTGTAGTAGAGCACCAGCGTGGTGAGGAAGGGGCCCAGCGCGAAGCCGGCCAGCGCCAGGGGCCACGCGGGGAGCAGCAGGCGCTCGTTGCGGCCCAGGAGGAAGGCGGCCACGGCGCCCCCGCTCGCGAGGTTGGTGACGAGCACGAGCAGCGCGAGCACCAGGGCCTCCATCATGCCACCACGGGCTTGCGGTACAGGCGCGGGATGGCGTTGATCGCCTTCAGGGCGCGTTCCATGTCCACGCCGATGGTCTCGAAGTACCACTGCATGCTCTCGAAACGCGGGCGGTTCTCGCGCAGCACATGGGCCAGGCCTTCCTCGCGGGTGATCATGCCCTCGCGGATCTGGTTGCTGCGGAAGGTGTCGAACTCGGTGAAGCCCGCCACCAGGCCGTACACGTAGTTGTAGAACGCCGCCGTGCCGTCACCGATCCGCCAGGTGCTCGTGGTGTCGGGCGAGATCTCCCAGTTGTATTCGTCCTTCAAGGTGCGGTCCAGGGTCTCCTCGTTCCACGGGATGTAGTCGAAGAGCAGCAGGTACACATCGCGGGGCTCGGTGTAATAGGCCTTGAACGCGCTGTAGGTGTCGGGCAGGCTGGCGTTGAGGTAGCCAGGATTGGCCGCGAAGTTCCGCAGGTAGTACAACGGCATCTGCAGCTTGGCCAGCGTGGTCTGCTTGTCGATCCGCTCCTTGTCGAAGTTGGGACGGATGCCCGCGAAGCCGGCCTTGAAGTCGGTGTTCTCGAGCTTGTTCTCCATCCAGATGTCGCAGTGGATGCCCGTCTGCCGCCGGATGTGGTTCACGTGCACGAAGAAGTGCTTGTCGCCGGCCATGAACAGCGGGATCATGCCCAGGCGCGGCTGCTTCAGCCAGGCCTCCATGTTCAACCGCACGTTGCGGCGCTTCATCTTGATGTCCGCGCTCACCAGAATGTTCTCCACGCCGAGCTTGCCTGTCATGCGGGCGATGTTGCGCCGCGCCAGGTCGGTCACCAGCCCCCAGTCGTAGGTGAAGGTGAGCGGGGTCATGCCGAACTCCTTCACCAGCAGGTGCAGGCCGTAGCTGCTGTCGCGGCCGCCGCTGAAGGCCACGATGCAGTCCTGCTTGCCATCGTTGCGGCGGTACTTCTTCAGCACCTCCTCGAACTGCGCGCGCTTGTCCACCTTCAGGCCCTTCGGCTTGTAGCTGTGGCAGTAATTGCACACGCCCTTCCCGTCGTAGCTGATGTAGGGGAAGGTCTCGGGCAGCAGGCACTTGCTGCAGCGCCGGATCCCGCGCATCACCTCCTCGGGGAACTCGATCAGCCGGCGCGACCGCCCCTCAGCACTGGTGGCGATCGCCGGGGCAGAGGCCTTGCCGCCCTGCGAATGGTCGGTGATGCGGAAGGGCTCCGTGTACGCCGGTGCAGGCCCCGGTGTGGGCTCCTTCAGCCCGAAGTCGGTGATGGCGAAGGTGCCCAGGTCGATGAGCTTGCCGGTGAAGGGGGCGAGCCAGGTGGCCTCCAGCCCGCCGTACCGGGCCTTCATGCCCTCCCGGTCGCGGAACGTGCGCAGGATGTAGGCCTCCGAGGCGAAGACCAGGCCTCCCTTGGGGTCGGTGAGGGTATAGAACGAACCGGTGTTGGAGGCCAGCAGCACCTGTGCAGCATCCTCGAACAGGATGGCCACGCTGGCCGCGCCCTCCATTTCGGCGAACACCTCGCGCACGGCCTCCACCGGCCCCTTCCCTTCCTTCAGGAACAGGCGGAAAAGCGCGGCGAGCACCTCGGTGTCCACTTCGTACCGGCGCTCGATGCGACCGGCGTACTTCGCCCACAGGGCATCCACGTTGGTCACGATCCCGTTGTGGATCATGACGATGCCGTCCTTGATGACGGGCTGGTTGTTGAAGTTGTGCTCCTGGCTGCCGTTGGTCACCAGTCGGCTGTGGGCGATCAACGCCAGAGGCTGTGGGGCGTTCGTGTACGACGGGGCCAGGGCAAGCTCCAGGAAGCTCCGGTACGCCGGGGACCGGATGAGGTCCGTGGCCGGCACATCGTCCTTGGTGACGTGGATCGTGCGCCCGGCCGCATCGCGCACGGCGATGCCGCTGCTCTCCTTGCCGCGCGATTCGCTCAGCTCGAACAGCTCGTGCATCACCCGCTCGGTGAATGCCCGGTCCAAGCCCGCATGGGATGGGGCGATCAGCCCGAAGATGCCGCACATGGGCCGCAAAGATACCCGCGGCCCCAGGCCCTAGCGGTACAGGCGCTCGTTGTCCTGCATGTCCATCCACATGGCGAAGATCAGCGCCTGGAAGCTGCTCGTGGCCAGGAAGAGGAAGGCGATGAGGGGCTCGGTGTTCACCGTGGTGCCGGTGACGAAGGCCTTGCCGATCTTCCACAGATAGGGCAGGGCGATGAGGCCCGCCACGAAGGCGTAGTTGTAGAAGATGAAGAGCGGGTGGAAGTCCTTGAAGAGGTACTTGCGCCACAGGCGGATGAAGAAGCTCTTGATGAGCAGGCGGCTCACCCGGGGGATCACCTTCATCACTTTCATCTTGCTCTGCTCGCCCACGCGGTACACCGGCTTGATCTCCACTTCGCGCAGGGTGCACTGGGCGATGTTGAGCTTCACCAGCATGTCGTTGGGCATGCCGTAGCTGCGGTAGATCTTGTGCAGCTTGATGGCCTGCATCGCGCGCAGCCCGATGGCGGTGTAGCCGGTCTGGGTATCGCTCACGCGCCAGTAGCCGCTGGCCAGCTTGGTGAGGATGCTGAGGATGCTGTTGCCGAAGAAGCGCACGCGGGGGATCACCAACCAGGCGCTTCGGTGGATCAGGCGATTGCCCTTCACGTAGTCGATGCCCTCCTCGATCACCGGCAGGCAGATGCTTTCCAGCTCGTGGGGGTCCATCTGCCCGTCGCCGGCCATCACGGCCGTGCAGGCGATGGCGTGGTCCTGGCACCACTTGTAGCCGCGGGCGATGCCGGCCCCCACCCCGCCGTTCTTCAGGTTGTTGATGAGGATGATGCGGTCGGTCTCCGGATGCTCGTTGACCACCTCGCTGGGCACGTAGTGCGCCATCTCGCGCTCGCTCTCCTCCTGCAGCACCAGCTCGGCCTCGTTCCATCGGGTGCGCTCCACCGTGTAGGGCGGGATTCGCTTCCCTTCGCGGTTCGCCCGGTCGCGCGCGATCAGCTCCTTCACCACCTCGGCCGTCCTGTCGGGGCTGCAGTCGTTCACCACCACGATGCGGTCCACGAAGTCGGGCATCGTGTCGATGACGAGGCCGATCTGGCTCTCCTCGTTGTAGCAGGGAACGACGACGGCGACGGTCTTGCCTTTGAGCATGCGGTGCGCGGTTGGGTCCAAAGATGCGGATCGGGCCCGATGGACCGGCTCAACCCGTCTGGCCGGTGATGGTCGCACCACGCAGCACCGCGAGCAGGGTCCGTGCCCGCTGCGCTGCGTCGCCCGCCAGCACCTGTGCCTCCTCCCGTCGCCACCACAGGCGCTCCCGGGCGGCTCCGTCGGTGCATACGATGCCCGCGCCGAAGAAGGCCGCGGCCTGTTCGGTCAGGCGGTCGAGCCCGCTCCTGGGCGCAGCACCGAAGGTGAGCACCACGGGCACCGAGCTGCTCAGCACCGTGAAGAGCCCGGGCCCTTCCGCGTCGGGCACCAGGACGACGTCGGGCCTGAAGCTGCGGAGCTCGCGTTTCAGGCGCCACCGGTCGCGGAGCCGCAGGGACCAGGACCGGCCCCTCACGGTGTGCTCGTGCACAAGGATGCCTGTGCCCTCCAGCCCGTGGCGGCCGGTGGAGGGCTCGCGCACCACCAGCACACGAAGCCTGTTGTCCGTGGTGGTCGCATGCCGGTCGAGCTCGGCCCGCACATGGGCCACATCGCGCCAGGTGGCCCAGCCGAGGTAGCCGAGCGCTCCCGCCATCATCCAGGCCATCAGGCTCGCAGGGGTGGGCACCACGAAGTGGAACACGCTGCCCAGCACCAGCAGCAGAAAGGCCGTGGTGAGGTTGATGCCGTTGCGCGGGGTGTGGTAGTACGCATCGAGCAGGCTGCGAAGGCCGATGAAGACGCCGAACGGCAGGGCCCCGAGGAAGGCGATGCGGCTCATGTCCACGTAGTGCCGGGCCGTCGGGCCGAGGTACAGCTCGAGGATGGGACCGGCGGCCACCTCGAAGGCGACCGTCATGGTCACCGAGGCCAGCAGGGTAAGGCGCGACAGGCGGCCGATCCGGCGGCTGAGGCCGGCATGGTCGCCCGCGGCCAGCTGCGAGGCGGAGGCGGGCAGCAGCACCAGGGACATCGGGGCGAAGAGGGCGGCGGTGATGTTGAGCAGGGTGGCCCCGAAGCCGACCTCGCCGCTGGCGGCCAGTCCGTGGGTGCGTGCCACGGCGTAGACGGGCACGGTGAGCAGGGCGCCGAAGGCCAGGTCGCCCGGCACGCGGGGCATGCCGTAGCGGAGCAGGTCGCCACGCTCGCGGCCCAGCCCCCGCGGCAGCCCGGCCCTGAACTGGGGTGCGATGCAGACCAGGGCGATCAGGGCCCAGCCCGCGCCGGTGGCCCAGCACACGGCCTCCAGGTCGTCGAACAGCAGGAACGCGATCCACGGGGAGCCCGCCAGTGCGAGCACCTGGGCCATGTTGGCGGCGAACAGCCGACCCCGGCCCCGCAGGTACGAGTACCCCAGCCCGTACACGCTCACGCTCGCCACCATCAAGGCCAGGGGGGGCACCAGATGCGCCTGCGCGCCGGAGCCGAACACGATCCACGACAACGGGGCCCGCCACACCAGGCCGGCCAGCATGGTCAGCAGCGCCAGCGGGATCACCCAGCCGAGCGAAGCGGTGAGGTACCGCCGTTGCTCCAGCTCATCGCCCCGCATGGCCACGAAGCGCGTGATGCCCACGGCCGAGCCCAGCAGCACGAAGGGGAAGGCGAAGGACACCGTGCGGCGCACCACCACGTACAGGTCGAGCTCCTCGCGCCCGGCATCGGCGGCCAGCCGATAGACGATCAGGGTGCCCGCCAGCACGAGCCCCTCGCCCAGGTAGGTCAGCACATGGTCGCGTCCCTGTCGTGTCCGCAACGAGGCCAGCAGCCGGTGGAGCATGGTCGGCCAAGATAGGCGCCACCGACCGGCCGTCCGGCCGCTCCTCCACGCCCTCCCCCGTTCATCCGACAGGGCAAGGACCCGCTGTTCGCACCCGTCTATCTTCGGACCGCAACACCGCGACGATCATGGACATCCTCTTTCAATGGCACTGGTGGGCGGGTCTGGGGCTCGTCCTGTTGATCGCCGAGATCTTCGTGCCCGGCTTCTTCCTGCTCTGCCTCGGGATCGGCTGCGCCGGTGGCAGCATGGCCGCTGCGCTCGGGGCCGGGCCGTCGGTGCAGCTGGTCACCTTCTCCGCCGTGGCCCTCATCGCTTTCTTCACCATCCGTCCCCTGCTGATGAAGAAGCTGTGGACCGGCGAGACCGTGCGCACCAACGTGGACGCCCTCATCGGCCGGCGCGCCCGCGTCACCCAGGACTTCGAACCGGCGCTCCGGCTGGGCCGTGTGGCCATCGATGGCGACGACTGGCGCGCCGAGTGCACCAGCGACCGCGCGCTGCATGTCGGTGACCTCGTGGACATCGTGCGTGTGGAGAGCAACACCCTCGTGGTCAAACCCGCCGAACCCTGAGCCTCCGACGGCTTCCGATCCCTCCAACCTCCAACCCCCTCATCATGTCAGCCGGAACCATCATCCTCATCCTGCTCGCCCTCTTCGTGGTGTTCATCGTGGCCAAGGGCCTGCGCATCGTGCAGCAGAGCGAAGCCATGGTCGTCGAACGCCTGGGCAAGTACCACAAGACGCTCACGGCGGGCATCAACGTCATCATCCCCATCGTGGACAAGCCACGCGAGATCGTGTTCCGCTTCACCCGCGACCTGCCCGATGGCAACAAGTTCGTCCAGTTCGTCAAGAAGGAACGCATCGACCTGCGCGAGACGGTGTACGACTTCCCGCGGCAGAACGTGATCACCAAGGACAACGTGATGACCGAGATCAATGCGTTGCTCTACTTCCAGATCATGGACCCCGTGAAGGCCATGTACGAGATCGAGAACCTGCCGCTGGCCATCGAGAAGCTCACGCAGACCACCCTCCGCAACGTGATCGGCGAGCTGGACCTGGATGAGACCCTCACCAGCCGTGACACGATCAACATGAAGCTTCGGACGATCCTCGACGAGGCCAGCAACAAGTGGGGCGTGAAGGTGAACCGCGTGGAACTGCAGGACATCAATCCCCCGCGCGACATCCGCGAGGCCATGGAGAAGCAGATGCGCGCCGAACGTGACCGCCGCGCCCAGATCATCGACGCCGAGGGCAGCAAGCGCGCCGCCGTGCTGCAGGCCGAAGGTGTCCAGCAGGCCCAGATCACCCAGGCCGAGGGCCAGAAGCAGAGCCAGATCCTCGAGGCCGAGGGCGATGCCCAGGCCCGCATCCGTCGCGCCCAAGGTGAGGCCGAGGCCATCCGACTGGTGAGCGAGGCCGTGGCCGGCGGCAAGGGCGACCCCACCAACTACCTGATCGCCATGAAGTACCTGGAGACGCTGAAGGAGATGACCAGCGGCCAGGGCAACAAGGTGATCTACATGCCCTACGAGGCCACCGGCGTGCTCAGCAGCGTGGGCGGCATCAAGGACATGCTCGATGCCAACAAGGCGCTGAAGGGCTGATCCGCCCCTCTTCGCGAGCGCCCGATCATCCCTGCGATGGTCGGGCGTTCGTGCGCATCGACGAGCCGCTGCGAACCATGCGCGC
>JAEUSW010000246.1 GCA_016788285.1 Flavobacteriales bacterium | reverse complement strand
GTGGCCGGCGCCCCGGGCATGACGCTGGCCTGCCGGGTGAAGCCACGCAACACGGCGCCCGCCTTCCCCGACCTGGACGGCTTCTGCGGCATCCGCAACAACGTGGACGCCGACCTCTATTTCATCCAGGTGGGGCCGCAGGCGTTGGAAGGGCGCTTCCGCAACAGCATCGGAACCGACTTCACCATCACCGCGCCGGTGCTGGAGGTGGGTGCGTGGCAGTCCCTGGCGCTCACCTACGATGGCGACACGCTGCGCATGTACCATGACGGTGATGAGGTGGGCCGCATCGCCGCCTCCGGCATCATCAGCAACGTCAGCGAGCCTCTGTACCTGGGCACCCTGCCCTTCCAATTCACCGACTTTCTGCTCAATGGCGTGCTGGATGAGGTGATGCTTTGGGAACGGGCCCTATCCGCCGACGAAGTGCGCTGTTTGGTGAGCGGCGTCATCGATGGCGGCGATCCGACCTTGAAGGTGCATTTCGACATGGACCAGGGCACGCCCGGAGGCAACAACACGGCCATCACCGCGGCGATCGACGTGGTGGCCGGGGCCCAGGCGCCGCTGTCCGGCTTCGCCCTGAACGGCCCGGGCAGCAACTTCGTGCTCGGGGCTGAATGGGGCTATGTCCAGGAGCTCACCTTGTGCCAGGGCGAGACCTTCGACTTCGGCGGAACGCTGATCGATACGGCCGGCACCTGGGTGAACACGCTGCAGGGGGCCGTGTGCGACAGCCTCATCACCCTCATCGTGGACCTGACCCCGGTGAACGTTTCGGTGGTGCAGTTGAACGCGAACCTCTTCGCACAGGCCACCAACGCCACCTTCCAGTGGCTTGACTGCGGCAACGGGTTCGCGCAGATCCCGGGGGCCGTGGGGTCCCAGTTCACCGCCACGGCCAACGGCCAGTTCGCGGTGGAGGTGACGCAGAGCGGCTGCAATGACACCTCGGCCTGCTTCACGGTCACGGGTGTGGGGATCTCGGAAGCGGCGGACGAGGGCGGACTCCGTCTCGAAGGCGATCCGGCCGGCGACCAGGTGGTGGTGCTCTGCGGTCGGTCCGGCGCTGAAGTGTACCAGGTGATCGACGCCACCGGTCGCGTCCTGCGACAGGGCCGGCTGGCCGGGGACCGGACGGCGGTGTGGTTGCACGGCCTGGCCTCGGGGCCCTATGTGCTGCTGGTCGACCTGCCGGGAAGGCCGTTCGCCCTGCGCTTCACCCGGCCCTGACCGACGCCTGCCCGCGCCACCTACTTTTGGGGCCCATTTCCACGCCCATGCGCACCATTCAGTTCCGCGAGGCCCTCAACGAGGCGATGTCCGAGGAGATGCGCCGCGACCCGTCCGTCTTCCTCATGGGCGAGGAGGTGGCTGAGTACGATGGCGCCTACAAGGTGAGCAAGGGCATGCTCGCCGAGTTCGGTCCGCAGCGGATCATCGACACGCCCATCAGCGAGCTGGGCTTCACGGCCATCGGGGTGGGCGCCGCCATGAACGGCCTGCGCCCGATCGTGGAGTTCATGACCTGGAACTTCGCCATCCTGGCCAGTGACCAGATCATCAACCACGCGGCCAAGATGCTGCAGATGAGCGGCGGCCAGTTCCACATCCCCATCGTGTTCCGCGGGGGCAACGGCAGCGCCGGTCAGCTTGCCGCCACCCACAGCCAGAGCTTCGAGGCCTTCTACGCCAACATCCCCGGCCTCAAGGTGGTGACCCCCAGCAACCCGTACGATGCCAAGGGCCTGCTCAAGAGCGCCATCCGCGACGATGATCCCGTGCTGGTGATGGAGAGCGAGCGCATGTACGGCGACAAGGGCGAGGTGCCCGACGGCGAGTACCTCGTGCCCATCGGTTTGGCGCATGTGGCGCGCAAGGGCACCGACGTCACCATCGTGAGCTTCGGCAAGATGATGAAGGTTGCTTTGGCCGCTGCCGAGGAGCTGCAGAAGGAGGGGGTGAACGCCGAGGTCATCGACCTGCGCACCATCCGCCCGCTCGACACCGCCACCATCCTGGCCAGCGTGAAGAAGACCAACCG
>JAEUSW010000354.1 GCA_016788285.1 Flavobacteriales bacterium | reverse complement strand
CCTCGAAGTGCCTGCCCGCGCTGTAGCTGTCCACCCAGGCCTGCTTGTCGGGCGCGAAGTCGCGCAGGTAGATGAGCAGGAAGCCATAGAGCATGAAGGCCCCCATGGTGAGGAAGCCGATGGCGATGTTGCGTTGTCCGTTCATGGTGTGCATGGCTGGAACACCACAAAGTTAGTGATCACTAACATGCTGGGCGAGTGACGATCGTCACCTGAGTGTCGTTAGGGGCGGGAGAAGGGCGTCATCGCTCCTGTGCCGATGATCATGAGCGACTTGTTCTTCTCGGAACAGATCCTGAGGGATAAGGAAGGCACCCTCACCGTTACCCTACTGTGCCGCAGATACGTCACCATGACTGCTGGCAATGCGCGAGCGAGTGAGCGACCTACTCGGGTCCAGCCAGGGAGAAGCGACCGCAGCCGCAGCGATGACACGGCCCGGCAAGGCAATAAAAGCGGACTGCGCGACCCCGTCGAGCTGAGCCGGGGCACACCCAGTGCAACCACTCTTCCGGAATGTGTTACCCCCGCCCTGTGTGGCTGCGGGACCTTTGCATCGTCAAGAACAACAACTGCTAACACACAACAGCCATGAGCACCACAGCAACCACCACCGCCATCCGCACCAAATGGGCATTGGACCCCACGCACAGCGAGCTCGTCTTCAAGGTGAAGCACCTGATGATCTCCAACGTGAAAGGGGAGTTCCAGAAGTTCAACGCCAGCATCGAGGCGGTTGGAACGGACTTCCAGCATGCCCGCGTGCTGGCCACCATGGACGCGAGTTCCATCTTCACCAACGAGGAGAACCGCGACAAGCACCTGCGGAGCGCCGATTTCTTCGATGCCGAGCAGCACCCGCACCTGGAGTTCAAAGGCACGGCCATGGACTTACTGGGCGACAACGAATACAAGCTGCGGGGCGAGCTCACGATCAAGGGCATCACCCAGCCGGTGACGCTGGATGTGGAGTTCGGCGGCAAGAACACCGACCCCTGGGGCAATGAGAAGCTGGCCTTCGCACTGAGCGGCAAGATCAATCGCAAGGACTGGGGCCTCAACTGGAACGCGGCGCTGGAAACGGGCGGCGTGCTGGTGAGCGATGAAGTGCGCATCAGTGCCGAGCTGCAATTCGTGAAGCAGGCCTGAGCACACAAATACGATCGAGACAGCGAACTTCAACCAGCCAACAACGAGCCCATGACCAAGTTGACCAATTCGGAGCCCCTCGCGGAGGATCTCGGCAAACTGTTGCTGCGCGTGGTACCCGGCGGCATCATGCTGCTGGACCACGGCTGGCCCAAGCTGGTGGGCTTCGGGGAGATGATGGAGACCTTCCCCGATCCCATCGGGCTGGGACCGGGGCTTTCGCTGGGCCTGATCGTCTTTGCCGAAGTGCTGTGCGCACTCCTGGTGGTGCTTGGTGTGTGGACGCGCCTGAGCACGATCCCCCTCATCATCGGCATGGCGGTCATCACCTTCGTCACGCACGGGGACGACATCCTGGGCAAGGGCGAAAGCGGGCTGATCTACCTGATGGTGTTCCTCGGCATCCTGCTCCTTGGAGGCGGTCGTTTCAGCCTGGACCGTCTTTCGTTCAAATGACCTGAACAGCGAAGCACACCTGCAATGGACCGCAAGAAATTCCTTCTTTCACTAGCCACACTGCCACTGGCAGCAGCAGCCATGAAACTCACCGACCTCAACCGCATCACCGACCCCCTGAAACCGAGCCCGCGCATGCCCGTGCTCTTCCTGGGCCATGGCAGTCCCATGAACGCGATCGAGGAGAACGAGTTCGTGCAGGGCTTCCGCAAGGCGGCCACGGAGCTGCCGCGTCCGCAGGCCATCCTGGTGGTGAGCGCGCATTGGGAAACGCGCGGCACGCAAGTCACAGCGATGGAGCATCCGCGCACCATCCACGACTTCGGCGGCTTCCCCAAGGCGCTGTTCGACGTGCAGTACCCCGCGCCCGGTAGTCCTGAGCTGGCGGCGGAAGTGAAGAAGAGCATCACCAGCGCCACCGTGGGCCTCGACCACAGCTGGGGACTGGACCACGGCGCATGGAGCGTGGTGAAGCACCTGTACCCGAACGCCGATGTGCCGGTGATCCAGATGAGCATCGACTACTCGCTGAAGCCCGAGCAGCACTACGCGCTGGCGAAGGAGTTGTCCAAGCTGCGCGACAAGGGCGTGCTGATCATCGGCAGCGGCAACATGGTGCATAACCTGGGCATGGTGGCCTGGGACAAGCTGAACGAGAGTTACGCCTTCGACTGGGCCGTTGAAGCACGCGCCAAGATGAACCAAGCCATCATCAGCGGTGACCATGCCTCGCTGGTGAACTTCCACGCGCAGGGCAAGGCCTTCGACCTGGCCATCAACAGCGGCGAGCACTTTCTGCCGTTGCTTTACACCCTGGCGCTCCAGAGCACCGATGAGCAGGCCACGCTCTTCAACGACAAGCCGCTGGCGGGTTCGCTGACGATGACCAGCGTGCGCATCGGCAAGGCTTGAAGCACAGGAACGCCGAGGACACTATCGTAGCCCGTCGCGATCCGTATCATCCATGGAGATCCTGGACATCATCATTGCCCTGACCACCCTGATCACGCTGGAGGTGGTGCTGGGTATCGACAACATCATCTTCATCTCGATCCTGGCCGACAAGCTGCCGGAGCATCAACGGGACAGGATGCGCAGGTTGGGCATCGGACTGGCCATGGTGCTGCGATTGGTCCTGCTGGCGGTGATCGCCTGGATCATGAAGCTGGACAATGAGCTGTTCGCCGTATTCGGGCAAGGCGTGACCGGCAAGGAACTGATCCTGCTGGGTGGAGGTGTCTTCCTGCTGTACAAGGCCACGCGTGAGTTGTTCCACCTGTCCGAACTCAAGCGCGAGGTGGAGAGCACGACCACCAAAGCCATCGGCTTCGGCCCACTGTTGGTGCAGGTACTTGTCATGGACCTGGTGTTCTCCGTCGATTCCATCATTACCGCGGTGGGCATGGTGGACGAACTGTGGATGATGTACGTGGCCGTGGTGGTGACGGTGCTCATCATGTTGGTGGCCTCCAAGCCGATCGCGGCGTTCATCACCAGGCACCCGAGCTTCAAGGTGCTTGCCCTGAGCTTCCTCATGGTGATCGGAGTGGCCCTGGTGGCGGAAGGCGCAGGTCATCCGATCCCCAAGGGCTTCATCTACGGCTCCATGGCATTCGCGTTCTTTGTGGATGTGCTGCAGATGCGGATCCTTGATCGTCAACGCAGGCAAGACTGATCCAACACGAGCAGGACCGTACACCAGGTTCGGTGGCCCCGTCGTCGACGTGCTCCCCACCACCTGCGCATGCATCGCGCCCGGCTTGGATGCTGATACGATCGCGACGGATCTGTGCCCATGGGTCACGCTCTTCAACTAAATGCCAGAGGCTTGTTCGCTCACGATGACCTCGGTGCGCATCGGCAAGGCCTGAGACACTGTGGCCACGAATGAAAAGGGCTTCCTGAAACATCAGGAAGCCCTTGTTCTTGATTGTATCCGCGATCAAGCTGAGAACAGCTTCGCGGCGTTGGCCGTGTCCGCGAACTCGTCCAGGTGCGTGATGAGGCCGTTGCTGACGGTATACACCATCACCCACTGTTGATCGAGCAGCTGCCCGTTCTTCTTGATGCGCTGTTTCTCCCGGCCCAGCACCACCACCTTGTCTCCTTCGGCCACGAAACCGTGTACCTCGAAACCTTCGATGTTGGTGTGTTGGATGATGGTGCCGATGAAGCGGACCACCTCATCCTTGCCGACGTAAGTGCCGGCGTAGGGCACCTCCTTGGGGCCGTGATAGACCCAGGTGGAATCAGCGGACAAGGTCGTCTTGAGCTCTTCCATGTTGCCGGAGCCGAAGGCGCCGAGCATGCGTTGTACAACTGCGAGCGGGGTTTCCATGATCTGCGGCGTTTGTTATGCCGCCGCAAAACTCAGGTGCTCGAAAAGCCCCCGCAATAAGTCAGAAATAGATGACCGCGATCGCGTCGTCAGCCGAG
>JAEUSW010000209.1 GCA_016788285.1 Flavobacteriales bacterium | reverse complement strand
GCTCAGGCTGTGGTAGAGCCCGTCGGCATCGGCGATCAGCTCGCCGTGGGTGCCGCTCTCGGCGATCACGCCCTTGTCGAGCACCAGGATGCGGTCGGCATCGCGGATGGTGCTGAGGCGGTGCGCGATGACCAGGCTGGTACGGCCGCGCATGAGCTGCTCCAGGGCCTCCTGCACGAGCCGTTCGCTCTCACTGTCCAGCGCGCTGGTGGCCTCGTCCAGGATCAGGATGGCGGGGTCCTTCAGCACGGCGCGGGCGATGGCGATGCGCTGGCGTTGGCCGCCGCTGAGCTGGATGCCGCGTTCTCCGACCACGGTGGCGTAGCCCTCGGGGAAGGCGGCGATGAAGTCGTGCGCGTTGGCGCGTCGGGCCGCGGCCTCCACCTCGGCGTCCGTGGCGTCGGGCCGGCCGTAGGCGATGTTCTCGCGGATGCTGCCACCGAAGAGCAGCACCTCCTGTGGCACGATGGCCATGCGGTCGCGCAGGGCCGTGAGCGGGTAATCGCGCGCGTCGCGGTCGTCGATGCGCACGGTGCCCTGCACGGGGTCGAAGAAGCGCAGCACCAGCGCGGCCACGGTGCTCTTGCCCGCACCGCTCGGCCCCACCAGGGCGATGCGCTGGCCGGGCTCGGCGGTGAACGACACATCGCGCAGCACCGGCACGTCGGCGCGGGTGGCGTAGTGGAAGCTCACGCCCTCGAAGGCGATGCGCCCGCGCAGCTCGATGCGCTGCTTGCGCGCCTCCAGGCTCACCGGCTCGCCGGGCTCGTCGTGCAGGTCCATCAGCCGCTCGGTGGCACCGATGGCCTTCAGCACCGTGTTCACATGCTCGGGGATGCCGCCGATGCTGGCGCCCACGAACACGCTGTACATGATGAAGGTGACAAGCTCGCCGTTGGTGAGCAGGCCCTCGCGCTGCAGGTTCACCCCGCGCCACACCACCAGGATGATGGCGCCGAACATGCACAGGATGATGAAGGAGACGAGCGCCCCGCGCCACCGGGCCCCGCGCATGGCCAGCGCCCGGGCGCTGAGGACGCTGCGGCCGTAGCGTGCGCTCTCCCAGGCCTCGTTGGCGAAGGCCTTCACGCTCTGGATGCCCTGCAGCGTCTCGTCCACGATCACGTTGGTGTCGGCGATGCGGTCCTGTACCTGGCGGCTGAGGCGGCCGATGAAGCGGCCGAGGAGCACGGCCACCAGCACCACCACGGGCACCGAGGCGAGCATGGTGAGGGTGAGCTCCGGCGACAGGCGGGCCAGCAGCACCAGCCCGGCGGCGATGATGATCAGCTGGCGCACCAGCTCGGCCAGGGTGGTGGTGAAGGTGTCCTGCAGCAGGGCCACGTCCGCGCTGAGCCGGCTGTTGAGCTCGCCCACGCGCCGCTTGGCGAAGAAGGCCATGGGCAGGCGCAGCAGGTGGGCGTAGGTGTCCCTCCGCAGGTCGGCCAGCATGTGCTCGGTGACGTGCGCGAAGAGGTAGATGCGGAAGAAGCCGAGCACCGCCTGCACGGCGAAGACCAGCAGCAGGAGCAGGAAGATGCTGTCCGTGTTGGTGAGGTCGAACAGGGGCGCGCTGAAGTCGGTCTCCCCCTTGGTGGAGTCGATCAACCGCCCCATGAGGCCGGGGAACACGAGGCTGAGCCCGCTGGTGCCGATCAGGAAGAGCAGGCCGGCCGCGAAGGCCCACCGGTGGGGGCGCAGGTAGCGGAACAGGCGCAGGGCCTTGCGCAGCGTGGCGCGGTCCAGCTTGGCCGGCTTCGCGTCGTTGTAGCGGGAGCGGTCGCGGCGGGAGGCCATGGTCGTCGTCGCCGTCGGGGCCTCACCCGTGCAGCGCCACCATCTTGTCGGCGATGTGGTCGAACAGGTTGCGCAGCGGCGTCTCCACCATCATCTTGATGAAGGGGTTGAGGTCCGCCTCGAACACCTGCCAGGCGCGCGTGCCGCCATCGGCGGCCTGCAGGTGCACGTCCAGCGTGAAGGGGAAGGGGCTGCGGTCGGTGGCCTTCATGCGCACCAGGCCCGGGGCCTCGCCTCCGGCGAGCTCCAGCCCGATGGTGGCCGCGCCCTGCACCTTGAAGGAGCACGACCGGCCGTCGCTCTTCCAGTCGCTGATGCGGTCCTTGGGCAGCAGCTGCTGGAAGTTGTTCATGTCCTGGAGGAAGGTGTGCAGCTCGTCCGGTGTGCGGCCGATCGTCACCTGCTTGCTCTCGATCCGTGTCATGCCCATGGGGTTCGTTCCGTCCGCACGTTCCGCCGCGCCGGCTCAGGCCTGCACGGCGGCGTTCCAGTTCGCGGGGTCCTTGCGCCACGCGTTCAGCGGGGCCAGGTCCTTCTCCGTGATGTAGCCCTCGCGCAGGGCCTGGTCCAGCAGGATGTTGTAGTTGGTGAGCGCGTGCATCTTCACGCGGGCCTCCTCGAAGGCCGCGCGGGCCACATCGAAGCCGTAGGTGAAGATGCTCACCATGCCCTTCACCTCCAGTCCCGCATCGCGCAGGGCGTGCACGGCCTGCAGGCTGCTGCCTCCGGTGCTCACCAGGTCCTCCACCACCACCACGTTGCGGCCCACCGAGAGGTCGCCCTCCACCTGGTTGCGCAGGCCGTGCTCCTTGGCGCTGGTGCGCACGTAGATGAAGGGCAGGCCCATGTCGTGCGCCACCAGCATGCCGTGCGCGATGCCGCCCGTGGCCACCCCGGCGATCATGTCCGGACGCCCGAACTCGCTTTGGATGAGGTGCACGAACTGCTGCCGGATGAAGGTGCGCACCGGCGGGTAAGACAGGGTCTTGCGGTTGTCGCAGTAGATCGGGCTCTTCCAGCCGCTGGCCCAGGCGAAGGGTTTGGCGGGGCTCAGCTTCACGGCCTTGATCTGCAGCAGTAATTCGGCAACTTTGAGGGCCGGATCAAGGCGGTCGTTCATGGCGCGAAACTACGAAGTCTCCATCGACGGCTTGGCCGTGCGGCTCACGGAGCACGCGCCCGTTGCGGCTCCCGGGCAGGGCGGCCTGGTGGTGCAGGCCACGTCGGCCGACCGGGTGGACGAGCTGGTGGAACGCGCCCGCCGCATCCCCGGCGTCGAGCGGCTCACGCTGGTGGTGCCCGATGCCGGGGCGGCCTGGGAGCGCTTCCGGAGCGGCTACGTACCGGTGGACGCGGCCGGCGGCGCCGTCACCGATGAGCGCGGACGCCTCCTGGTGATCCATCGGCTCGGCCGCTGGGACCTGCCCAAGGGCAAAGTGGACGCGGGCGAGGCGCTGCCCGAGGCCGCCGTGCGCGAGGTGAAGGAGGAGTGCGGGCTGCGCGAGGTGAGCATCGTGCGTCCGCTGTGCGACACCTGGCACACCTACGAGCGCAACGGCGAGCAGCACCTCAAGCGCACGTCCTGGTTCCTCATGCGCGCCTCGGGTGCCGAGCGGCTCGTGCCGCAGCACGAGGAGGACATCCGGGAGGTGGCCTGGATGGACGCCGACGGGGTGCGGCGCGTGAAGGCCGGCACCTACGCCACGGTGCGCGCGGTGATCAGCGCCTGGGAGGAGGCGGTGCCTCGCTCCCGAACTTGATGCGGTCGCGTTCCTCCTGTTGCGTGCGCAAGCCGTGGAGCACGGCGGCCAATCCCTGGCTGGGCGGCGGCGCAGGGCTCTGGGCCATCGTGCGGTCGTTCAGCAGCAGGAACACCGGTGTGGTCGGGGCCCGCAGCTGTTCGCGGGCGCGGCCCGGGTCGCGCGCCATCAGCCACGTCCAGCCCGGGCCGCCGATGCTGCGCGAGAGCCGGATCGCGTCACCCGCCTCGCCATCGAGCACCAGCACGACATACCGGACCACATCGCCGAAGCTCTCCTGCAGTTGGGCCAGCGCGCGGAGCTCCTGGTCGCAATAGGTGCAGTTCACCGTGGTGAGGGCGAGGCAGACGGGGCCGTTGAACACGCTGTCGGGCGGAACGGGCGTGCCCTGCAGGTCCGTCAGCTCCAGCTCGGGCAGGGCGGTGCCGGGCCGCATGGCGGTGAGGTCCCACAGCATGTTGGTCGCGAGGGTGCGGTGGCCCGGATACCCGCTGCGTGCGGCCACATCGGCCAGGATGCGCTCGATGCCGCCGCGGTCCAGCACCTTGCCGGGGTGGGCCTGGTGGAGCTGGTCGATCAGCAGCAGTTCCGCCAGCGCCCGGTCCTGCCGCAGGGGCGGATGCTCCATCACCAGCGCGATCAGGCTGTCGGTGGCGCCCTGCTTCACACCGTCCACCAGGCGCCGCTCGTCCGTGCGGAAGGGATGCGTCATCAGGTGGTCCTCGTAAAGGCTGCGGAACAGGCGCACGAACTCCGGCTTGTCGATGTCCGGTGCATGGCCGGTCAGGCAGCGCGCATGCAGGGCTTCGGGGTCCTGCTGGGGTCCGAGGTGAAGGCCGCAGAGCCCCAGCTCCACGTTGCGCTGGAACCAGGGGTCGTCCACGTCGGTGTAGAAGCGCTTCAGCTTGAAGGAGAAGCTGTCCAGCCGGGCCTGCGACCAGCTGGGCGTGTAGA
This sequence comes from Flavobacteriales bacterium, assembly GCA_016788285.1. Taxonomy (GTDB): domain Bacteria; phylum Bacteroidota; class Bacteroidia; order Flavobacteriales_F; family PHOS-HE28; genus PHOS-HE28. The sequence goes on along the minus strand of JAEUSW010000209.1, from coordinate 13,114 downwards.
ACAGGGTGGCCGGTCGCTTCACGCTGTCCGCCTTCACGGTGCGTTCGCCTTCGCGGCGCAGCACGTCCACGGCCTGCATGCCGGCGGCCTGGTCCGTGGCCAGGTCCTCGGCCACGAAACCGTCGAGCCGCTCGTAGAGGTCGGTCATCAGCGCGTTGATGTCCAGCGGCGGCAGGTCGATGAACTCCAGCACGATGGGCAGATGGCCCTTCACGGGCCGGGCCCCGGGGGCGGGAGGAAGGGGCCGCACACGGTAGGTGGCTCCATCGCGCAGGAAGAGCTCCGCCCGATGTCCCCCCACGATCAGCACGGCCTTCACGGTGCCCTGCACCTCGGCCGTCACCGTGGCCCGCCCGTCGGCGCCGATCAGCGTCTCGTCCACGCGCACTGTGCGCAGGGTGAAGAGGTCGTCCACGCGGTGCAGCACCACCTGCTGCCCGGCCCGCTCGGGCGATGCGATGTGCACGGTGGCGACGGCCTGCGCGGTGTGCGCCGGCAGGGCGGTCAGCAGCAGCGGCAGCAGGGTCCTCATATGGATACGCCCGGGGGGAGGAAGGGGCCCACATCGGCGTGGTTGGCGAACAGCTCGCGCACGATGGTGCTGCTGATGTGCGCGTGCTCCGGAAGGGCGGGCAGGAAGAGGGTCTCCACACCGCGCAGCGCATGGTTCATCAGGGCGATGCTGCGTTCGTTGCCGTGGTCGGTGCTGTTGCGCAGGCCGCGCACGATGAACGAGGCACCGAGCCGTTCACAGAGGTCCGCCGTGAGGCCCTCGAAGCGGATGACGTTCACCTGGGGCATGCCCTGGAAGGCCTGTCGCAACCAGGCTTCGCGCCTCTCCAGCTCGAACATGCCGCGCTTGGTGGTGTTCACGCCCAAGGCCACGTGGATGGTGCTGAACAGCGGCAGGGCGCGCTGCACGATGCTCCAGTGGCCGATGGTGACCGGGTCGAACGAACCGGGGAAGACGGCGATCGGGCGGCTCATGGCGGGGTGGGGCTGAAGAAGCTGAAATGTACGGCACCGTATGTGCGCCGCTTGCGGAACCAGGGGTCGCCGTCGAGGTCGATGCCGCGGGGATGCTCCAGGATGAAGAGGCCGTCGGGCGCCAGAAGACCGCCGTCGCGCACCAGCCCGGGCAGGGTCTCCGTACCGGCCAGATGGAAGGGCGGGTCGGCGAACACGATGTCGAACGGCCCGGTGGCATGCCTCAAGTAGTGGAACACATCGGCGCGCACCTGGGACCAGCCCGGTTCGTTGAGCTCGCGGGCCAGGCGCTGCAGGTGGGCGAAGAGGCGGGGGTCCTGTTCCACACTGATCACCTGCACGGCCCCGCGCGACAGGAACTCCGCGGAGATGCCGCCCGTGCCGGCGAAGAGGTCCAGCACGCGGATGCCTTCCAGGGGGACGGAGTGTTGGAGGATGTTGAAGAGGCCTTCGCGCGCGAAGTCCGTGGTGGGCCGTGCCTCGATGCCCTTGGGCGGATCGATGCGGCGGTTGCGGTGCCGTCCTCCTACGATGCGCATGCGGCCTGTTCGAGGAGGGCCCACCAGGCTTCCGGTGACGGTGCGTCCAGGCCGACGAGCATCGCGTCGGAACCGGTCAACGCCGGAGCGGCGGTGGGCAGGTAGCGGCGCAGGAGATCGGTGTCCGTGGCCGTCCAACCGGGACCGCACCAGTGCACCGCCGCATCCGCCGGGGCAAGGTGCAGGGCGTCCATGAGGTGCAGCAGGTAGAAGAGCGCGTCGGTGCCGGTGGCGCAATGGTAGGCGTTGCTGAGCTTCAGGCCGCCGGGGTCGGCCAGGGCCACGTCCATGCGTTTGCCCACCCGGTGGGCCACCAGTGCGGGTCCCTGGCGGCCCAGGGCGAGGGCCGCACGCACCAGGAGGCTGCGCAGGGCGATGGCGCGGGCCGCGGGGAAGCGCTCGAGCACCTGATGCTCCATGCCCTCGTCGTGCAGGTACACGCAGCGGGCGCCGAGGTCCTCGACGGGTTCATCGCGCAACAGCCCGGTGGGCAGGGGGCCATGCACCAGGCTCAGGTGCCCCGCCTCGGTACCGGGCCGCAGGGTGCTTTCGGGCACCAGCGTGCTCAGCTCGGGCATCGCGCAGAAGCTCACGCTGGCCGGATGGCGGGGCAGCTGCTCCTCCGCGGGCCAGGTGGTGCCCCGGCCCTGGGCCAGCACCAGGCAGCGGCCGTCCGTGCGATCGTGCACGCTCCAGGCCAGTCCGTCCGGATGCACCACGATGCCCAGGTGCAGCCCGGTGGCCTCGCGGTCGTAGCGCGGCAGGTGGTGCGCGTCGGTGTTGGTGCTCCTCGCCATGATGCGTTCTTCCGAAGAACGGCGTCAAAGGTGGATAATTTCACCCGCCGCCATGGCCCCGTGGCGCCGCCCCGCCGCCACCATGCCCCCGCCCGAGACCGGAATGACCGAAGCCCTGCGTGCGGCCCTCGGCCATGCGCCCACCGCCGGGCAGGAGCGGGCGATCGCGGCCCTCGACCGGCTGATGGCCACCGCCAAGGAGCGGGCCACCCTGGTGCTGAAGGGCTATGCGGGAACAGGCAAGACCACCCTGGTGGGCGCCCTGGTGCGGGTGTTGCGCGCGCAGGGTCGTCCGGTGGTGCTGCTCGCCCCCACGGGCCGCGCGGCCAAGGTGCTCGGGGCCTATGCCGGTGCCATGGCCGGCACCATCCACCGGCGCATCTACCGGATGGACCCGGGTGGCGAAGGCTTCTCGGGCATGTCGGTGGTGGCCAATCGCGATGCCCACGCCCTGTTCATCGTGGACGAGGCGAGCATGATCGGTGGGGGCGAAGGAGGCTTCGGCGACCGCGACCTGCTGGGCGACCTCTTCACCCACGTGTTCTCCGCACCGGGCACGCGGCTGCTCCTGATCGGCGATCCGGCGCAGCTGCCGCCCGTGGGCAGCCCGCACAGCCCCGCCCTGGACCCCGCGCATCTGCACGACCGCTTCGGGCTCACCGCCGGTGCCGTGGAGCTCACCGACGTGGTGCGGCAGGCCGAGGCGTCGGGCATCCTGGTCAACGCCACGGCGCTGCGGGCCGAGGTGTCGGCCCAGGCACCGATGCCGCGCTTCGTGCTGGACCATCCCGATGTGGTGCGGATCACGGGCCTGGAGCTGCAGGACGAGCTGGAGGCGTGCTACGCCCGCTATGGCGGCGAGGACGTGTGCCTCATCACCCGCAGCAACAAACGCGCCTACCAGTACAGCCAGCAGGTGCGTGCACGCATCCTCGGTTTCGAGGAGGAACTGTCGCCGGGCGACCGGCTGATGGTGGTGAAGAACGACTACTACTGGGCGGGCCGCAACGGCAGGGCCGAGCTCATCGCCAACGGCGAGCCCATGGAGGTGCTCCGTCGGCGCGATGTGGAGGAGCGGTACGGCCACCGCTTCTGCTGGATCGAGGCTGCGTGGTGGAGCGGTGAGGAGCGGCGCGTGGGCGACTTCCTCGTGATGCTCGACGTGCTGGCGCTCGATGCGCCTTCCCTGCCCATGGCCCGCCGGCGTGCGCTGAACGAGAACATCCTCGCCGTGCAGGCGCTCACCGGCAAGGGCGCCCGGCTCGCCCACCTGAGGCAGGACCCGCACGCCAACGCCCTGCAGGTGAAGTACGCCTACGCCGTCACCGCGCACAAGGCACAGGGCGGGCAATGGCCCGCGGTGTTCGTGGACCAGGGCTACATCACCGAGGAGATGATCGACACCGAGTACGTGCGCTGGCTGTACACGGCGGTCACCCGGGCGAGCGACAGGCTCTACCTGCTCAACTTCCACCCGCGGTTCTTCGGCGAGGAGGACTAGAGGGCCAGTTGCGCCCGGTGCAGGGCGGGCGGACCATGCGGTCGCGGGGTGGCCAGGGCGATCAGGTGCGAGGCTGCCACGCTGAAGCTGCTCACGTGATAGGCCGGTGCGGCCTCGCGCACGAAGGCCTCGTGGCGGATGGTGAGCACCTGTGCTCCGTCCAGCACGCGCAGCGCGTGCAGGTCGTCCATGATGCCCACCCCGCTGGCCTTCAGCACGGCCTCCTTGCGGGTCCACAGGGTCAGGAACCGCCGTTTGCCTTCCGCACCGCCGGCCTCGATGTGCGCCACCTCGTCGGGGGTGAAGTAATGCCCGGCCACGAGCTCGTGGTCGGTACGGCGCTCCACGGTCTCGATGTCGACGCCCAGCTCTTCGGTACCGCCGATGGCCACCACCAGCGCATCCTTGGTATCGCTGAGGTTGAAGGGTGGTCCGCCGTGGGGCAGGAACGGTTTGCCGTGCGGGCCGCGCGCCGTCCGGATGGCTTCGGGGGGCATGCCCAGGGCGCCGGCGAGCAGCATCCGCAACAGGCCATGGCCGGCGATGAAGCGCTCGCGGTCCGGTGCGAAGCGGAAGCGGTCGGCCCGTTGCCGTTCCTCGTCGTCGAGCACGGCTTCCAGGCGATGCAGATGAGGCCGGAGGTCGGCGACCGGGGCGTACCACAGCCGCACGGCCGCGGAGGTCATGAGCGGCGGCACGGGTTCCAGCGCGCGCAGCGGCGCGCAGTGGACGGTCAGCTCGCGTTCACCAAGGTCCATCCTCACAGCGCGAGGGCGGGGCCCGGGGTGGCCCGCTCCATCGTCAGGCGAAGTTCGTTCGCCAGCGCGCTCACGTGCGGTTCCTTGATCAGGTCGTAGTGGTCGCCCGGCACCATGCGCACCTCCAGTCCGCCGAGGGCCAGGCCCTCCCAGCCCATCTCCTTGGGCCCCCACGAGCGCTCGGCCTTCATCACGGTGATCTTGCCGGGATAGGGCCGCGGCACATAGGCCATCGCCGCGCGGTCGTAGGTGTCGATGATGTGGAAGTTCCGGAAGCGTTCGGGCACGGTGCCTCCGTTGCGGAGGGACCGTGCCACCAGGGCGCGCAGCACCGCTTTCTTGATCGGGTCCCAGAACTTGAGGTCGCTCGCGATGGCCTGCGCGTGCAGGGCCGGGGAATAGGCATCGATCACCGCCAGATAGGGCACCTCGTCACCCATGGCCGTGAGCTGCTGCGCCATCTCGTAGGCCACGATGCCGCCGAACGAATAGCCGCACAGCAGGTATGGGCCGCGCGGCCGCGCCTGCTTCAGCTCGGTGATGAAGAACCGCGCGATCGCCTCCACCGAGGTGTGCCGGATGACCTTGCCGTCCTCGCCCTGGTGGAAGAAGGCGTAGAAGGGACGGCCGTCGCCGAGGTACTTCGGCAGGAAGTGGCTCGCCTCGTCGCCGTGCACGCAGAACAGCGGGGGGGCCGTGCCATCGGGTCGGATCAGCGAGAGGTTCTTCCAATCGTGCACCGAGCCTTCACCCCGGAGCAGTTCCGCGAACTGCGCGATGGTGGGCGCCTCGAAGAGCGACTTCAGCGGCAGCGTCCTGTTGAACTGCTGCTCCACGTGCCCGAGCAACTGGATGCCGATGAGCGAGTGGCCGCCGAGGTCGAAGAAGTCGTCGTGGATGCCGATGTCCGATGCGTTGAGGACCCTGCCCCAGATCGTGGCCAACGCACGCTCGATGGTGTTCCGCGGTGCCACATGCTCGGCCTTCAACGCGCTGGTCCGCGCGGCGGGCGCCGGCAAGGCACGGCGATCGATCTTGCCGTTCGCGGTGAGCGGCAGTTCGGTCATCACCACGAACCCCGTGGGCACCATGTAGGTGGGCAGCTTGGTGCGCAGGTGCTCGCGCACGGCGGCGAGCAGGTCATCGTGCGTTCCCTGGTGCGCGTCCGATGGCACCACGTAGCAGGCCAGTTGCTTCTCGCCCGGTCCGTCCTGCCGCGCCACGACCACTTTGTCCTTCACGCCGGGCAGGTCGTTCAGTGCGTTCTCGATCTCGCCGAGCTCGATGCGGAAGCCGCGGATCTTCACCTGGCCGTCGGCGCGGCCGATGAAGGCGATGCTGCCATCGGGCTGCCACTTCACGATGTCGCCGGTGCGGTACAGTTTGGCGCCGCTCTTTCCGCTGAAGGGGTCGTCGATGAACTTCTCCGCGGTGAGGTCGTCGCGCTTCCAGTAGCCGAGCGCCACCCCGTCGCCGCCGGTGTAGAGCTCGCCCTTGCGGCCCACCGGGACCGGGGCCCGCTGATCGTCCAGCACATGCACCGTGGTGTTGTTCAGCGGGAAGCCGATGGGCACGCCGTCGGAGATGCTCGCTTCGCTGTTGATCGGGAAGCAGCAGGTGAAGGTGGTGTTCTCGGTCGGGCCGTAGCCGTTGATGAGCACATTGGGCCCGAGCACCTTCAAGGCCTTCCTCACGTGCGGCACGCTCAGCACATCGCCTCCGGTGAGGATGTGCTTCAGGCCACGGAGGCGGTCGAGCTGCTCATCCACCAGCATGTTGAAGAGGCCCACGGTGAACCACACGCTGGTGACCTTGTGCTTCTGGATCGCATCGCAGATCTCCGGCAACGTGGGCTTCTGCTGGGCCTGGAGCACGAGCCTTCCGCCGTTCAGCAGCGCGCCCCAGATCTCCAGGGTGCTCGCGTCGAAGCTGATGTTCGATAGCTGCAGCCAGCAGAGGTCGGGACCGAAGGCGACGAAGTTCTGCTCGCGCACCAGGCGCACGATGGCCCGGTGCGGGACGACCACGCCTTTCGGGGTGCCTGTGCTGCCGCTGGTGTACATGATGTACGCGGGCGCATCGGGCGACACCCTGGGCGCGGGCCTGTCGCCGCCGGCCTCCACATCGTCGAGGAGGATGGTGCGGGCGCCGTGCCGGGGCAGGGCGTTCGCCAGATGGCGTTGTGTCAGCATCACCTTCACGTCGGTGTCGCTGAACATGAAGGCGAGGCGGTCCGCCGGGTACGCGGGGTCGAAGGGCACGAAGCAGCCGCCCGCGCGCAGGGTGGCGAGCATGGCCACCACCATGTCGAAGCTCCGGTCCATGCAGAGGCCCACGGGCTCGCCGGGCTTCACGCCCATGGCCATGAGCGCGCTGCTCAAGGCGTGCACGCGATGCTGCAGCTCGCGGTAGCTCAGCTTCTGGTCGAGCAGTTCCACGGCGGTGCGGTCCGCGTGCTTCGCGGCCACCTCGTCGAAGAGGCTGCCGATGTCCACCTTCGGAAAGGCGGTGACGCGGCCGTGCCATTCGGGCTTCGGCGACTGCTGTTCACCCACGAGCGCCGCATCCCCGATCAGGTCGGCGATGGAGGCCGAGGGTGCGGTGCTCACCCGCTTGATCAGGACCACGAACTGGTCCATCCAGCCCCGCACCGTGGCCTCGTCGAAGAGGTCGGTGTTGTAGCTCCATTCGAGCGTCAGGTGGCCCTCGTTGCCCGTCGCGTTCAGGAAGAGCTCGAAGTTCTCGAAGGCGCGCGGGTTGCTGATGAAGCGGTGCGTCAACCCGTCGAAGGCCACGCCGTCGTCCATGTTCATGTCGATGTTGAACACGACGGGGCACAGTGGGATCCGGCCGGGCTCACGCGGTACGTTCAACCGCCGCAGCAGGGTGCCGAAGGTGTACTTCTGGTTGTCGAACGCGTCGAGCACTCCCGTGCGCCGGGCCCGCAGGTGTTCGATGAAGGGGGTCTCCTCGTCGATCCGGCTGCGCAGGGCGAGGAGGTTCACGCAGTGCCCCACCAGGTGCTTCATGCCCAGGTCGCTCTGGCCGGCGGCGGGCAGGCCCACCACGATGTCGCTGTCGCCGGTGAGCTTGTGCAGCAGCACCTCGAAGGTGGTCATCAGGGTGGTGACGAAGCTGGCGCCGCTGCGTGTGGCCACCTCCTTCAGGCCTCGGACGAGGTCCTGGGGCAGCAGCAGGTCGAGGCGGTCGCCCGTGTAGGTCTTCCGTTTCGGCCGGGGACGGTCCGTGGGAAGGTCCGGTCGGGGGATCGAGCCCTTGTACAGGTCAAGCCAATAGCGTTCCACGACCGCGTGTTCGGGGCTCGTGGCGAAGTCGATGGTGGCCAGGCTGTAGTCGCTGAAGGCGCTTGCGCCGGGTAGCTCCGGAGCGCCGCCGCGCTTGGCCGCGTTGTACAGCGCACTGATCTCCGCCATCATGATGCCCAGGCTCCAGCCGTCGCACACCACGTGGTGACCGGTGAGGCGGAGCAGGTGGACATCGCCCGCGACCTTGATCAGCTGCGCCCGGAAGAGCGGGCCGTTGCGGAGGTCGAAGGCCGTGGTCATGTCCGTGCGCGCGATGACCTCGAGCTGGCGCGAGCGGTCCTCGTCGGGGAGGGCGGCGAGGTCCTTGAACGGCAGCGACAGGTGGAGCTCGTCGGCGATGAGCATCCGCGTGCCGCTGGCGTTCAGGGTGGACCGCAGCGCTTCGTGCCGCCGTACCAGGGCCTGCATGGCCTGTTCCAGGGCCGCGCGGTCCAGCACCCCCCTGAGCTCGAGGGATACGCTCTCGTTATAGGCGCAGCTGGCCTCCGCTCCCATCTCCGCTGCGGCCAGCACTTCGCGCTGCGCCTCGGTGGTGGGGATGGCCCGTTCCACGGCCGGCCCCGTGAAGGGGTCGAAGTCCACGGGGATGTAGCGCGCCTCTGTGATGAATTTCTCCATGCCTGCCTCGTTACGAAGGGATGCTCACTGACGTTCGGTCCGGTCGGTCGTTTCCCTGTCCGGGACGAAGGAACTACGGCGGCGGTCCGATCGGGTGAGCATGCCGTACAGGTTTTCGGGGTCAGCCCTGTTCATTACGCCGCCGCGGACCGTTCTACGCCGTCCAACGCCGAGCGAAGTGCCAGGGCCAGGGCGCGCACGTGCGGTTCCTTGATCACGCTGTAGTGGTCGCCGGGTACGGTGCGCACCGCCACGCCACCCTTCACCAAGGCGTTCCATCCCAGGTCGGCGGGGCCGGGGGAGCCCTGTGCACGCAGCAGCAGAACGTTCCCTTCGTACGGGCCGGGAGCATAGGCCCGGGTGGCCTTCCCATAGGTGTCGATGATGTGGAAGTGCCGGAGGGCGGGTGGGATGGTGGTCCCGCGGCGCAGATGGCGGGCGACCAGCCGGCGCATCACCCAGCGCTTCACGGGCATGTGCAGGCGTTCCTCCGCGGTGGCGCTGCGCAGTCCGTCGGCCGGAGCGTAGGTGTCGAGCAGCACCAACAGGGGAACGGCCTCGCCAAGGGCCGTCAGCTGCCGGGCCATCTCGTAGGCGACGATGCCGCCAAAGCTGTATCCGCCGAGCACATACGGACCGTGCGGTCGTTCGGCGCGCAGTTCCTTGAGGTACGTGGCGGCGATGTCCTCCACGGTGGTGTGCTCGATGGCCTGTCCATCCTCGCCCTGGTGCCCGAACCCGTAGAACGGCCGGTCCTCACCGAGCAGGTTCGGCAGGTACACGTGGGCCTCGTCGCCCTGGACGCAGAAGAAGGGCATGCGTGAGCCGCCCGCGCGGATGGTCGACAGGTGCCTCCACTCCAAGGGGCCTGTGGCCTCGCCATCCAGGGCGTTGGCGAGCTCGGCGATCGTGGGCGCCTGGAAGAGCGTGCGGATGGGCAGGCGCCGCCCCGTGCGCTTCTCCACCTGTGCGAAGAGCTGGATGCCCAGCAGCGAATGACCGCCGAGCGAGAAGAAGTTGTCGTGCACGCCCACCGCGTCCAGTTTCAGCATGCGGCACCACAGCTCGGCCAGCAGACGCTCCGACGCGCTGCGCGGTGCGACGAACGCGGAGCGCCGCACCGCCTCCACGGCCGGTGGGGGCAGGCGCCTGCGGTCGGGTTTGCCGGCCGCCGTCAGCGGCATGCGCGCGATGGGGTTCACCGTCGCGGGCACCAGGGCTTCAGGGAGGCGCGGCTTCACATGGGCCAGGACCTCGGCGGCGAAAGCGGCGCGACGGGCATCGTCCTGCACCACCGCTGGATCGCGGGGGACCACGTAGAGATGCAGTTGCTTGTCGCCGCCGGATGCGTCGAGGGCCACCACGGTGCGGTCGGCCACGGAGGGCAGGTCGTTCATCGCGGCTTCGAGCTCACCGGGTTCCACGCGCTGGCCGCGCACCTTCACCTGGTCGTCGATGCGGCCCACGAAGTCGATGGTGCCATCGGCACGCCAGCGCACCAGATCGCCCGTGCGGTAGAGCCGCGCCTGCGGAACGGAGGAGAAGGGATCGGCCACGAAGCGCTCGGCCGTCAGCTGCGGGAGTCCCCAGTAGCCCAAGGCGACACCGGGGCCGCCCAACCAAAGTTCGCCCCTGCGTCCCACGGCCACCGGACGACCCTGGGGGTCGAGCACGTGCGCCGTGACGTTCCGCATGGGTCGGCCGATCGGGACCGGAGCGTCGAGCTCGGACCGGTCGTTCACCGTGAACGTGGTGCTCATCACGGACACCTCCGTAGGACCATAACCGTTCACCAGCACACCGGGGCCCACGATGTCGAAGGCCGCGCGCGCCTGCGCCAGGGGTAGCACGTCACCGCCCACCATCAGGTGGCGCACGCCCCGCAGGGCATCCGGGTCCTCCTCCACCAGCAGCTTGAACAGGCCCGAGGAGGTGACCAGGGTGTTGACGCCTTGCCGGCGGAGGGCTTCCGCGATCTCCGTGATGCTGGGGCGCTCCGAGGTGCCGATCACCAAGGTGCCGCCATGGAGCAGAGCGCCCATGATGCTGATCTGGCAGGCGTCGAAGGAGATGCTCAGGTGGTGGTGGAACACGAGCTCCGGGCCGAACGCGAAGTAGTCCTGGTCCGTCACCAGCCGTGCGATACCGCGGTGCGGCACCACGACGCCCTTCGGTGTACCGGTGGAACCCGAGGTGTGGATGAGGTAGACCGGGTCATCGGGACCGGAGCGGAACTCCGGCCGCGGGCCCACCGGGAGGTCCGCGCCATGCATGAGGTCGATCAATGGAACGCCGGTGTCGGCGAAGAGGTGCTTCGCGGACGGATCGGCCAGGAGCAGGCCCGGGCGTGCATCGTTCATCAGCAGGCGAAGGCGCTCGGCCGGAAGCCCGGGATCGAGCGGGACGAAGGCGGCGCCGCTGCGCGCGATGGCCAGCAGGCCGATGAAGAGCTCCGGGGACGACGGCGCGCACAGCCCGATCCGTTGGCCGGGGCCGGTGCCGAGCTCGATCAGGTGCGCCGCAAGGGCGTCCACGCGGTCGCGGAGGGCGGCATAGGTCATGGACCTGCTGCCATGCACAAGGGCCGGGCGTTCGGCATGGGCGCGAGCGGCCGCTTCGAACATCCGGTCCACGGTGAGGGCGGGGTCCAGCGGCTGCAGCTGGCCGTGCCAGGCGATGGGCACCTGGGGCTCGCCGGCCTCCATGTGCTGCAGGATGGTCGCATCGGACGCGGCGCAGACCCGGTGCATCAGGGCGATCAGGTCGCCGCACCACCGGCGGATGGTCGAGTGGTCGAACAGGTCGGTGTTGAAGGTCCACTCCAGCACCAGGTCGTTGCCGCCGCCGGCCACGTTCAGGGTGAGCTCGAACTGTTCGTAGGCGCGGGGCTCGCTGCTGAACCGATGGCGCAGGCCGGTGAACGCGACCCCGTCGTCCATGTTCATGTCCACGTTGAAGATCACCGGCACCAGTGGCACGCGCCCTGGCGGGCGCGGCACGTTCAGCTCCTGCATCAGGTCGCTGAAGGTGAAGCGCTGATGATCGAAGGCATCGAGCACCTCGCTGCGCCTGCGCTTCACATGGGCGCTGAAGGGCCCCTGGGGATCGATGCGCGCGCGCAGGGGAAGGAGGGACACGCAGTGGCCCGCCAGCCGGGTCATGCCCATGTCGCTCTGGCCCGCTGCGGGCAGGCCGATAACGAGGTCGTGCTGCTCGGTGATCCGCGCGAGGAGGACCTCGAAGCAGGAGAGGAGGGTGGTGACGAACGTCGCACCGCAGCGTGTGGCCAGCTGCCGCAGCTCCTGGGCCAGGGCAGGCTCGAGCGGCACATCGATCCGGTCCGCGGAGAAGGTGCGCTGAGCTCCGCGGGGCCGGTCGGTCGGCAGGTCCACCATGGGGATGTCCGGCGCGTAGAGGTCTTTCCAGTAGGCTCGGACCCGGTCCCCTTCCGCGGTCCGGTGGAAGTCGTTCAGCGCTTCGGCATAGGTGCTGTACGCGTTGGGAGCGGGAATGACGGCGGTGGACGGGTCGATCCGTGCATTGTACAACAGGCTGAGGTCGGCCATCAGCACGCCCAGGCTCCAGCCGTCGCACACCGCATGGTGTCCCACGATCCGCAAGCGGTGCCGGTCCTCGCCGAGCCGCAGCAGCACGAACCGGAAAAGCGGTCCGTTCAGCAGATCGAAGGGGCGCCGCATCAGGTCGGCATCCAGCCGGCGGAGCCGCGCCGACCGCTCCCCTTCCTCCAGGCCGACCAGATCGAGCGTGTCGAAGGGCAGCTGCAAGGCCTCCAGCACCAGCGCCTGTTGCCCGCTGCTGTCGAACACGGTGCGCAGGGCCTCATGCCGGACGCCCAGCTCGGCGACCGCGGCGCGCAGGGCCGCCGCATCGAGCGGTCCGTCCAGCGCCAGGCTCACGGATTCGTTGTAGGCACAGCTGGCCTCGTCGCTCAGCTGGGAGGCGGTCCACACTTCACGTTGCGGCCCGGTGGTGGGGTATGTCAGCAGCACGGCCGGTCCCGAGAAGGGGTCGTGCTCGGTGCTCAGCAGGCGGATCTCAGGAACGAACTTCTCCATGTGCGGATGCCGGGACCTTGGCGGTGGTGCTGCGATCAGTCCTCTTCGATCATCAGGTATTTGCCCTGGCGCTCCGGGTCCGGCACGAACCACGCCGCGTCACCCTTCGGCGTCCGGCCCAGCCGTGCTCCGGGCACCGGTGGTCTGCCGGCCACCTGCAACCGTTCATGGGCGGGACGGATCAGTCCGCCAAGCACGCTGTTCACCGTGGGGATCGGATAGGTGCGTTCCGGCATGAAGCCGCTCTCGCGCAGCTCCTTGCAGGTCTTCTCCACCGCATTGATGATGAACTCGATATCGGCCGTGGTATGCGCCGTGGTGATGAAGTGCGGAAAGTCCAGCACGTGCACCCCGTGGTAGCGCATCAGCATGAAGAAGAGCTCGGTGTAGTTGACGCTCTCGTCATACTTGGTCTTGAAGGCGCTGCCGAAGTTCACCCAGCGATAGGGCAGCTGGTACTGGTCGAAGAGCCCGTTCACGCGGGCCACCATGTCCTCGGTGATCGTGTTGAG
>JAEUSW010000149.1 GCA_016788285.1 Flavobacteriales bacterium | reverse complement strand
CAACGGCGTCTTCGCCGTCCGCCTGTACCACGGCACGGGCATCGACGGCACCTTCACGCGCACGGTGATGTTCGACGATGGCCTGCATGACGACGGGGCAGCCGGCGATGGCGTGTATGCCGCCACCCTCCCGCCCTACGCACCCAACACCGTGCTGCGCTACTACGTGGAGGCCGTGGCCAACAACCCCGCCCGCACCGTGGTGTACGCACCGCCGGGCGCCGAGCATGATGTGTACACCTACACCGTGCAGGCCCAAACGGCGGTGATGCCCGTGGTGATCAACGAGCTGATGACGGGCAACACGGTCACCGTGGCCGACAACGCCGGCGAATACGAGGACTGGATCGAACTGTTCAACGGCAGTGCGGCGGACATCGACCTCAGCGGTGGGTTCCTCACGGATGACGGCGCCGACCTCTTCAAGTGGACGATCCCTCCGGGCTCGATCGTGCCGGCCGGGGGCTACCTCACCTTCTGGGCGGACGAGGACCAGGTGCAGGGCGACGGCCACACCAACTTCAAGCTCAGCGCCAGCGGCGAGGAGGTGTGGCTGTTGAACGCCGACAGCGCGGTGGTGGACCATGTGGTGTTCGGCGCCATCGGCACGGACCTGGGCTATGCGCGGGTTCCGAACGGAAGCGGTCCTTTCGTGGAGCAGGCGCCCACCTTCGCCGCCACCAATGATCTCACATCCGCGATGCAGGAAGCGCCCGCCGGCATTGCGCTCGAGGCCTACCCCAATCCCACCGCCGGCGCATTGACGGTGCGCTGCGCCGCGCCGACCGACCTGGAACTGCTCGATGCCACCGGACGACTCCTCTGGAGCGGCCGCGTGAACGGCACCGCGCAACTGGACCTCACCACGCGGGAGAACGGCCAATACCTCCTGCGCTCCACCACCGGTGCGGTGCTGCGGGTGATGGTGCTGCGTTAGCGGACGGCCTCGAGGGTGCGGCGGATCTGCAGGAAGTGCCGGTCCTGGTGCGCGATGGGGAAGCGGAAGGCGTCGCCGACCTTGAAGCGGAGGATGGGGCCCAGGGTGCTGGTGATGCGCTCTCCCTCGATCCCCCGGGTGCGGGCGCGCTCGAGCAGGCCCTCGAAGCCCTGGAGCATGGCCGTACACCGATCGATCGCCGTGAGCCCTTGGGTGTGGGCCGTGCGCGGCTCGAAGGCGAAGAGGGTGCGCATGCGCCAGCCGATGCGGCCGTCGGCTCCGGGCTGCATGGCCGTGGTGGCCAGCTGGCCCCAGCGACCCGGTGTGAAGGTGGGCGCGAAGCGCAACCCGTTGTTCGCCTCGGCATAGCAGGCATCGAGGCGGCGGTGGTAGACGCCGCTGCTGAGGTTCATGTGCTCCACCACCTCCAGCGCGCTCCAGCGCTTGGGATCGGGACGGCGCGTGAGGGTCGCCAAGGGCAGGGTGCGCAGGGCCTCGAGCTGTGCGCGTTGGTCACGCAACCGCGTTTGCAGGAGGTCGATCAGGGCGAGGGTGTTCAGGGCGTCCATCGCCGCAAAGCTGCCGCCCGATGCACGAGCCGGCGCTTGATGTGGATCAAGAACCTTCAACGCACGCGGGCCCTCAAGCGGCTGAAGGTCTCGGGGGTCATGCGCAGGTAGCTGGCGATGTCCTTCTGGGCCACCAACTGCAACAGGTGAGGGCTGCGCCTGATCAGGTTGCGGTATCGGGCCTCGGCATCGAGGGTGAGCTGTTCGATCTCGCGCGTGGCACGCCCGATCAGCAGCTCCTCCAGGATGAGCCGACCCCAGCGGTCCATCGCGGGCACGGTATCGTACAGGCCGTAGAGGGCCTCGCGCCGGATGGACCACAGGCGGCTGTCGGTGACGGCCTGCACGGCGAACCGGCTGGGCGTGCGGGTGACGAAGGAGTCGTACACCCCGCTCCAGCTGCCGTCGTAGGCGAAGCCCACGCACACCTCCGATCCATCGTGTTCCACGAAGAGCCGCTGCACCCCCTGCTCCACGATGCTGAACCAGGGCTCCACCTCGCCGGTGCGGGTGATGAAGGCGCCCCTGGGGAAGTCGCGCGGCTGCCAATGCGGTGCGACCACGGCCCATTCGGCGTCGGTGAGCTTCACGTACCTCTCGATGGTGCGGCGAACGAGGGACATGGGGCAAAGATGCGGGTGCGAGATGGAGGGGTGCGAGGGTGCGACCGAAGCTCACGCAGAGGGGCAGAGGGCGCGGAGGCCGGAAGCTCCCGCCAAGCGTCAGCGTGTATCTGTGTTCATCGGCGTTCATCTGTGGTTCATGGCATTCGGCTGGAGGCTGGAGGCTGGCGGCTGGAGGCCTGTGGCTGGTGGCTTCATACAAGCGTCAGCGCGTATCTGTGTTCATCGGCGTTCATCCGTGGTTCATGGCATTCGGCTGGAGGCCTTTGGCCGAAGGCGGAGGTGGAGCGGTGCGAGGGTGCGACCGAGGTTCGCGCGGAGGTACAACCGGAGTCGGGAGTTCGAATGCGTCCATTGAGTCGGGAGTCTGAGCGGACCTGACGGCAGCAGGGGACTTGACCTCACGCAGAGGGGCAGAGGGCGCGGAGGACGGAAGCTGAAGGCTGGAGGCTGGTGGCTTCGGACAAGCGTCAGCGCGTATCTGTGTCCATCGGCGTTCATCCGTGGTTCATGGCATTCGGCTGGAGGCTGGTGGCTGGAGGCTGGAGGCTGGTGGCTGGTGGCTGGTGGCTGGTGGCTGGTGGCTGGCGGCTGGAGGCCTGTGGCTGGTGGCTTCATACAAGCGTCAGCGCGCATCTGTGTTCATCGGCGTTCATCCCGCAGGGGCGGGACAGGTCCTGTGGTCCGTGGCATTCGGCTGGAGGGCTTCGGCCGAACGCGCAGGTGGAGCGGTGCGAGGGTGCAAGAGTGCCGGGATGAAGGCCGGCGCGATAAACTTGTGCGATGGGACAACGGGGCAAGGCGACGCCGGAGACCTGCACCCTGGTGCGGATCCTCGGCGAATCGGTGCGACCGGGCGAGCGACGGACGCTGGACCTGCAGGTGGCGCGGCTGTACACCCGCACACCGGTGGAGATCCCCGTGGTGGTGCAGCGCGGTCCGCAGGAAGGCCCGGTGCTGCTGCTGCTGGCGGGCGTGCATGGCGACGAGATCAACGGGATCGAGACGGTGCGCCTGGTCATGGACGAGCTGAAGGTGCGGCCGCTGGAGCGGGGCACCCTCATCGCCATCCCCATCCTGAACGTGTTCGGCTTCCTGGCCATGAAGCGGGAGCTGCCGGACGGGCGCGACCTCAACCGCTTCTTTCCCGGCTCGGCGAGCGGTTCGCTGGCCAGCCGGCTCGCCCATGCCCTCGTGACCGAGGTGCTGCCGGCGGTGGACGTGACGATCGACCTGCACAGCGGGGCCGACCAGCGGCACAACCATCCGCACCTGCGCTACACCGAGGGCGACGAGCGGTCCCTGGCGCTGGCGCACGCCTTCGACCCGCCGCTGCTGCTGAAGGCGGCCATCCGCCCCAAGAGCATCCGGGAGCACCTGGTGAAGCAGCACAAGGCCTATGTGCTGTTCGAGGGCGGC
>JAEUSW010000147.1 GCA_016788285.1 Flavobacteriales bacterium | reverse complement strand
GCCGACGTAGGCCCGCGCGAACAGGAACTCGCGCAACTTGATCCGGGCGAGCACCGGCACCCGATTGAGCAGGAATCCCTCCAGATGGTGCTCCAGGTGCAGCGCGGCATGGCGGTCGGCGGCGAACTCCATGAAGTTCATCAGGTTGAACGAACGCGCGTCATTGAACAGCAGGGGGTCACTGTTGGGGTAGAACAGCAAGGGGTAGGGCACCGCCCCCGCCAAGGCGCCGCCCTCGGCCAGCAGGTCCAGGTACCCGAGGCGGCCCAAGCGCTGCCGGTGCTCCAGTTTCAGGCGCAGGCGGGCCATGTCCACCTGTCCACCCCAGAAGCCGTCAGCACTGAAGGTGGCCTCCACCGACACCGTGGGCAGGCGTGGTGCGAAGAGCCCTTTGCGCAGCTCGTCGAACGCCGCCGACCGGCCCGGTTCGCCGGGGCTCCAGCGCAGGGCGATCCGGGCGCCCGCGAGGTCCACCGCGCGCCAGGCCAGCGTGTCACCCCCACGGATCCGTTCCAGGGGGCCGTCGGCATCGGCCAGCCGCTCATGGAAGAAGCCCGAGCGGGTCGACAGGCCCTCGGTCCCGTGACGCTCCACATGAGCCTCCAGCAGCCGGCGGTACCAGCGCGGGTCGGGACCCGACAGCTGCACCGGGCTGGTGAGCGCATGGTCCAGAGGCAGAAGGCTGCTGCTGCGCCCCGGCTGCACCAGGTCGTCCCAGAGGTCGAGGCCGCCGCCCCAGGTCCGGCGGCCGCCGGCGTCGCGGGGCCTCCACCACAGCGCGGCCGCGCCTTTCGCCCGCTCGTCGGCGGTGCCGTAGGCCAGGTGGCCTTCGCCCCCCCACGCGGTGCTGAGCCGTTCGGTGGTGCGCAGGCCCACCTTCCCACGCCAACCTTCCACGCGATTGTGGCTCACGAAGGTGTACACGTTGCCGAAGTCGATGGTGCCCACGGGGAGCCATCCCTCGGACAGCAGGTGCAGCACCGACTCGCGCCTTCTCCACCGGGGATCGGTGTTCATCCGGTCCACCATGCGGACCACCCGCGCCTCCTCCGGTCCGAGGGCCTCCGGGCGCACCGCCTCCCAATAGCGGTCGTCGCGGAAGTAGGCACTGTCCAGTTCCGGGTCCGGCGGCGCCGTGCGGTAAAAGGCGTCGTCGTGCGGCGGGCCGAGGGTCACCTGCCCCACCACGCTCAGCTTCCGTCCGAAGAAACCGGTCATGTCCGCATCGTTCTCGATCACCGTGAAGTCGGCCAGGACCTCGCTCCGGCGCAGGAACCAGGGACCGCCTCCGGGCTCCGGGGCATGGTGCTGCCGGATCCGATAGTGGCGCACGAAGTTCACGTTGGCCGCGATGCTGAAGGCCAGGTCCACCCGCACCACCGCATGGCTGGCGGTATCGATCAACAGGTCGCCGGTGAAGGCGGCATCGGCGACCACCCGGGGCCGGTAGGTGATGCGGTGGCAGGTGAAGCCGTCGCACTGCACCAGGCTGTCCAGCAGCAGGTAGCGGTAGGTGCGCTGGAAGTGGTCGTTGATGGGGCTCGGAAAGCTCCGGTCGAGGATGACCACCTGTTCCTGGTAGATGTCGGGGTCCACGTACAGGTCCTGCACGAACTCCATGATGCGGCGGGCGCGGAAGAACTTCGAGCTGCGGCTGCCCAGGAGCACGGTGCGGCGCGCGGGCG
The DNA here is from genome assembly GCA_016788285.1 of Flavobacteriales bacterium. GTDB lineage: Bacteria > Bacteroidota > Bacteroidia > Flavobacteriales_F > PHOS-HE28 > PHOS-HE28. The sequence continues at coordinate 13,971 of JAEUSW010000147.1, read as the reverse complement.
GATCGCCGCGATGATGGATGCGTTCGTGCTGCTCGGTGAGCAGGATCGGCAGGTAGCGCACGCCCTCGGCCGTGGTGTCGATGCCTTCCCACAGGAAGTCGAACGGCCGCAGCAGGATGTTGCGCTTGATGCGGTCGCTGAAGTGGTTCAGGTCGAAGCGCACGCGGTGGTACAGGTCCATGTCGTACGCGGCCGCGCTGCCGGGCGCGTTCACCGGCTTGCGGGCCACCACCCGGCGCAGGATGGCGAAGGCGGGGTTCTCCCCGGGGCGCACGCGCACCTCGTCCAACAGCTCGTGCCGGGGCTCCAGGGCCACGAACAGGTCGCCTGCGCCGCCGCGCGGCAGCGCCATCCGGACGCTCTCGTAGCCCGACAGGGTCACCAGCAGGCTGTCCCGCCGTCCGTCGGCCTCCAGCACAAAAAAGCCGGTGCTGTCGGTGGTGGTGCCTTCCGGCGCACGCGCGAAGCCGACGGCGGCGTCGGGCAAGGGATCGCCGCTGCGCGCATCGGCCACCACGCCCGACACGCGGGTGCGCTGGGCCAGGGCGGGCAGGGCGGCGATCAGCAGCAGGCCGATCAGCGGGAGGCGGGCCATCGAACGGAGCGAACCGACCTGCCGTCGCGGATGTTCGCCCGAGGGACGCATCCGTCGCGTTGCGGAGATCGTGCCAATTTTACGGCGTTCGCGCCCAGCCCTCACCCGCGTGAAGATCCTCATCGGTCGCGACCGCTACTTCAGCTTTTCGGCCACCACCCTCATCGGTGCCGACCTCGCCACGTGGCTGGGCATCCTGTGGCGCTACGGTCGCGGCATCTCCTGGCCCTTCATCCCCAAGGCCATCGTGCTCACCTGGGTGGTGCTGCTCAACACTCCGCTGGTGTGGTGGGAGCGCCTGCGCCACGACCGGCGCATCCATCGCACCAAGGTCACCGCCCCCCTCTTCATCATCGGCCATCAGCGCAGCGGCACCACCTACCTGCACTACCTCATCGGCAAGGACCCCCAGTTCGGCTACCTGTCGGTGAAGGAGAGCTTCATGCCGTGGCTCTACCTCACCCTGGCCCCGCTCCTGCGGCGCATGTACGCCAAGGCCCTGCCGGACAAGCGGCCGATGGACGACCTGCGCATGGGAGTGGACCTGCCCACGGAGCCGGAGTACTCTTTGGGCAACATGACGGCGAGCACCATGATCCCGGGCTACTACTTCCCGCGGCGCATGCTGGAGGTGTTCCGCCGCAACGTGCTCTTCGAGGATCAGCGCGCCAAGCGGGCCTGGCAGCGCACGCTCCGGTACTTCATGCGGAAGCTCACCGTGCGCCACGGTGGCAAGCCCCTGGTGCTGAAGAGCCCCGAGAACCTGGCCCGGGTGAAGGAGATCCTGGAGGTGTTCCCCGATGCACGCTTCCTGCACATCATGCGCGACCCCTACCGCGTGTTCTTCAGCACCGAACGGCTCTACGGCATCACCCTGCCCTTGGTGACCATGCAGCACGTGCACGGGGACGAGGTGGAAGAGGCGCTGCTGGAGAGCTACCGGCTGATGTTCGCGAAGTTCTTCCTGGACAAGGCCTCCATCCCCGCCGGACAATTGGCCGAGGTGCGCTACGAGGACCTGATCGGCAACGAGGAGGCCGTGCTGGAGGAAGCGTACAGGCGCCTGGGTATCGACGGGTTCGAGGCCGCCCGACCGCACATCCGTGCCGAGGTGAAGAGCTACGCGGGCTACCGCACGAACACGTACACCTATCCGCCCGAACGCATGCGGCTGGTGCGCGAGCGATGGGGACCGGTGTTCGATGCGTTGGGCTATCCGAAGGATGTACCGCTAGCCCCCCAGGAGCAGCCCGCGCAGACCTGAGACGAAGCCGTCCGCCTCGTCCTCGTCCAGCGCCCGCGCATCGTGACCCAGCACCACCATCAGCGCGCCACGCTCACGGCCCACCACCACACTGAGCCCGGGCGGGGCCGGCACGGGTGGCAGGTGAAGGACCTCCGCGATGGGGCGGCCGGTGAAGGTGGACGGCATGCGGTCCAGGTCGCCCAGGTCGCTGAACCCGAAGCTGCTCCAGCGCCCCAGCGAAGGCAGGTCCACCATGGCGGCGCTGAGCCAGGCGGGCAGCCGTCGGAAGGCGCGCAGCAGGGCGCGGTAGCGGTGCGGGAAGCGCGCGCGCACCTGCTCGACCAGCTGCCCGTTCAGGGCGCGCACCGCGGAGGCCGTGTCCTTCAGCTGCGCGGGCTCCAGACGGAAGAACAGGAAGGAGGTGACGTTGGTGAGCAGATGCCCGGGCGCTCCCCGCGGCCGTTGGTCCACCGGGGCCGAGAACCAGAGGTAGCGCGCCGTCGTCCCACGGCGTTCGAGGGTCGCGTTCACCAGGCGGGCGGCCACGGCCATGAAGTGGGCGCTGCGGGCCAGGGCCGCACCGGTCGTGCGGGCGCGGTCATCGATGCGACGGGTCTCGTCGGGGGTGAAGCGCACCACCCGGAAGCGGGGCACCGCGGGTGCCGGCCGGTCGCGCACCCACAGGGATCCCAGGCGGGGACCCGAGGTGCGGAAGGCCTGCGCGGCACCGGCCATCACATCGCGCCACGCCCCCGGGGCCGAGGCACGGTCCTCCGGCGGGAACGTGGGACCCGCCCACCCACCGGCCTCCACCGCGTGCAACAGGTTCAGCATGCCCTGGTGGTCGAACAGCGCATGGTGGAAGGACACCAGCACCTGCGTCCGGTCACCGACGGCCACCACGTCGAACCGCAGCAGGCCCTCCTGGCCGAGGCGGTCGCCCAGCCGCTCGGTCAGCCAGGCCCCGGCCTCATCGGCCCGATGGAGGTGCACGATGTCCGGTGCGTTCGGCAGCACGCGCCAGCGCGGCAGCCAGGGCCAGCGCACCGTCCACCGGAGGCGTCCCAGCGGGCCCACCACCGGGCTGGCGCGCAGTGCGGCGGCCACGGCCTCGGCATCGACGCCCGTCCCCAGGTCGAAGCGCATGCGCGACACATTGCCGGCCAGTCCCCGCGCGCGCATGGCGCGATGCACCAGCCAATGGAAATGGTCCGGGCCCGAGAGCGGCCGGTCCAGCTCCGACGCGGACAGGGACCACGGCGGCATGAACGATCAGTTGATGTGGCGCAGGGCGTAGGCGGCGAGCGAACGCAGGTCGCGCAGGTCGTCCGCCCCGATGCCTTCCACCGGGATGCGTGTGCCGAAGCGCTCCTCCACGGCCATCATCAGTTCAATGACCGAGAGCGAGTCCAGGCCAAGGGCCTCGAGCCGGGCGTCCTCCGCCACGGGAGCGGCCACCCGCTCCTTCACCAGGTCCCGCAGGACCTCCACCACGTCCGCTTGTTGCACCACCATGGCCACCGGGCGAAGATAGGCGCCCGAAGGCACCCGGTCCGGGCCGTAGCTTCGCCCGCCATGGCCGCCCCCGCGATCGACGTGCGCAACCGGCGTGCGTCCTACGAGTACCACCTGCTGGACAGCTACACGTGCGGGCTGGTGCTGATGGGCTCGGAGATCAAGAGCATCCGCGCGGGCGGCGCCTCCATCAGCGAAGCGTTCTGCACCTTCATGGGGCCTGACCTGGTGGTGCGCAACATGCAGATCAACCCCTACGGCACCAACATCCACTACGTCCACGAACCCAAGCGCGACCGCAAGCTGCTGCTGAAGCACAGCGAGCTCAACAAGCTGCGGCGCAAGGTGAAGGACGCCGGCATCACCATCGTGCCCGTTCGGCTCTTCCTCTCCGACAGCGGCTATGCCAAGCTGGAGATCGCGCTGGCCAAGGGCAAGAAGGTGCACGACAAGCGGGAGAGCATCAAGGAGCGCGACGTGCAACGCGATCTGGACCGTGGCCAATGACCGACCCTCCTGGCGCGCGCATCTGGCCGACGCCGACCCGCGCTGGATCCCCGGCCCACGATGGGCGCAGGTGACGCTGCTGCTGCTGCTGACCACGGCCGGTGTGCTGCGCCTGCTCGGCTGGCCGTCGATCCCCTTCACCCACGACGAGATCAGCGCCCTCGTCCGCCTCTACCCCACCCTGGGTGAGACCATCCGGCGCGGGGTCATCGAACTGGACACCCACCCCCCCGGCGTACAGGTCCTGGAGTGGCTGTGGACGCGGCTGGTGGGCCGCCAGGAGGGATGGGTGCAGCTGCCCTTCATCGCGGCCTCGCTGGCCGGCATCCTCTTCATGTACCGCTTCGCCCTGGCCTGGACCTCCGCCACCGCGGCCCTGGCGGTGACGGCGCTGCTGGCCACCCTGCAGTACACCGTGCTCTACGGCCAATTGGCTCGGCCCTATGCCATCGGGCTCTTCACGGTGGCCCTGCTGGCCGACCAGTGGACGCGTTGGCTGGCCTGGCAACGCACCCGGCACCTCGTGGGCGCGGCCCTGGCCGCGGCCCTGTGCGCCTACACCCACCACTTCGCCGCCCTGGTCGCCGCGCTCATCATGGCCGCGGGGCTCGTGCTCGCCCCGCCGGCCGGACGCCTGCGCTGGCTGCTCGCCTGCGGCGCCAGCCTGCTGCTCTACCTGCCCAACGTCCCCATCCTGCTGCGGCAGCTAGGCCTCGGCGGTCTGCAGGAATGGCTGGCGCCACCGGACGGACACTGGTTCCCCGATCACCTGTGGTGGGTGGTGCACACCTCCGGGGTGCTGGCCACCGTGCTGATCCTGGCGGGGGCGGTCTCGCTGGTCGGGTGGTGGCGGGGCCCATCGCGCGCCTGGCCGATCGTGCCGGTGCTGCTGGTGTGGGTGGTCCTTCCCGCCGCGCTGGGCCATGCCTACAGTGTGGGACGTGCGCCGGTGCTGCAGCACTCGGTGCTCGTGTTCTCCTTCCCCTTCGCCCTGGTGCTCCTGCTCGGAGGACTGCACCTGCGGCGGCCCGCGCTGGCCATCGGGCTCTCCGTCCTGCTGGCCGGCACGGCGACGTACACCCTGTTCAGCGCCCGGCAGCACCACCGCACCGCGCTCACCTCCAAGTACGAGGCCTTTCTCCAGGCCGCCGCGGAAGGCGCCGCACACCCCGACCGGCTCGTGGTGATCGACGCACCACCTGAAGTGCTTGACCTGCTTGAACAGGAACCGCGGTACGCCGCCGCGCGTGGGCGCTACCTGCGCCTGCGCGACCTCGGAAGCAACGCAGCCCTGCTGGAGCGCATCCGTGCACAGCGCCCTGCGGAGGTGGTGCTGGGCCTCTTCCACAACACCGACCGGGCGCTGCCTGCGCTGATCCAACACAGCCATCCGGCCTTGGTCGGCCGCGTCGATCGGGTGGAAGGCCAGGTGCTGCACTTCCGCACCACCGGCAACGGGCTCACCGACACCCTCGCCTGGAGCACCGCCGCACCGGGCACGGTCCCCGCGGATTGGCAGGTGGGACCCACGGCCGTTGGCGCGGACAGCCTCGCGGGTGGCGGCTGGGACCTCAGCGGCCGCGAGTACGGCGTGCTGTTCCAAGCGCCCCTGCCCGGCACGCACCGGCCGAACGATGCGGTGGAACTGGTGCTGGACGTCACCGCGTTGGAGGAGGCCGGTCTGGACGTGGAAGCGGTCATCGAGCTTCGGTCGACGGCAGGCGGGCGCGACACCACGCTGGTGTACCGAAGCGCCTCAGCGGCCGGATGCGCCCTCCGGGTGGGCGAGCGCGCCCCGGTGGTGGTGGCCCTGCCGGTGAGCCGCGCGCTTTCGCGACACCCCGCGCTGATGCTGCGGGCCTACGTGTGGAACCGCCGCAACGGGGCCGTGCGCGTGCACGGCATGCGGCTGCGCTGGCGCGAAGGCGACCCGGCGCTCTACGGCCTCGTGGAACCCATCCACGGCCCCTGGCGCTTCGCCCCGCGGTGATCGGCAACGAAAAGGCCGCCCGCAGGCGGCCCTCCCGGCGCAACAAGGGGAAGCGCTAGAACTTGAAGTTGAGGCCCACGCCCAGCGTTTCGCGGAACTGCGTGGTGGGACCGAACTTGGCCACACCGTCCTCCGTGCGGGCGATGTTGATGTCGTGGTCGTAGATGAGCATGGTGTTCAGCGTCGCGGCGAACCAGCTGTTCACCTTGAAGGTCCACAGCATCTCCCAGTTCACGTCGATGTTGGAGGGCTCCTTCAGGTAGTTGCTGAACAGGTCCAGGCGGGTCATGAACCCGATGTTCTTGGCCACGTCCGTCTGGTAGGTCAGGTTCAGGAAGGCGCCCATCTGGAAGAGGGTGTTCTGCCCGGCGGTCACCTTGCGGATCACGCCGCCGGTGGTGTCGAACACGGCCGGGTCCACGCCGAAGTTGCCCGCATCGGCCAGGTCCTGGTCCATCACGAACGTGATCTTGGCCGTGATCGGCGACAGGTACACGCTGAGCTTCTTGTTCGGCTTGTAGTCCACGCCCAGGCCGAAGAGCAGGTAGCCGGGCGCCAGCAGGTTGGAGATCTTCACGGTGTCGTTCTTGGCGTCGAAGCCTTCCGTGAACTGCGAACGGAACTGCAGCATGGCACTGGCATACCACGGGCCCTTCATCTGGTAGCCGTAGCGCGAGTTGAGCTCGAAGCGGTCGTCGCTCTTGAAGGTGCGCTTGCCGTCCTGGGCCAGCAGACCATAGGCCAGGGCCAGGGAGTTGTCCCAGGCGATGCGGCCCTTGCGCTTGTTGGCGAAGGCGTTCACTTGGGCGATGCCGCTCATGCTGCTGAGGCCGCCGGCGGCCCAGTTCACCAGCTGCACCTGGGTGAAGTTCAACTGGAACACCCCGCCGGTGGTCCACACCTTGGCGGAGTCGATCGTGGCGGCCGGCTTGTCGCGCAGGGCCTTGCGGTCGTTGTCCTGCAGGTCTTCCTGCGCCAGGGCCGGAGCCAGGAGCAGGAGGGCCAGGGGGGCGGAAAGGAGGCGGAGAGGTCGCATCATGGGGAGGTGGGGTGTTTGATGGCGTGGGTCAAAAGGAGGGGCTCCGGTTCATCAGGCCACTGTCCGTCGTCACGGTTCCGGTGCGAACACCTGGTCGGGAAAGCGGAGGCTGTCCGGCACGCGCATCACCAGATACGGGTGGCCGGTGGCCTTGTGGCAGTTGTTGCAGGTGGCGATGAGCGTGTTGAAGCGCGGGGCGAAATCGGTGAGCCCGTCGGTGCGCAACTGGTCGCGCAGGGCATCGATGGCCGGCAGGCCCAGGTTGGTCATGTAGGTGCTCACGGGCACGCCGTCGTCCACGATGCCGGCCTTGGCCACGGCGGCCATCTCCTCCTTCAGTTCGTGGCGATAGAACTCGGCCAGCGGCAGGTTGCCGGCGGTGCCCGCGGCCCACAGCTTGTGGGCGTGGCTCTGGATGCGGCCCATGTGCACGGCCACCTCCACCTCGGGCTGGGGGACCGGGGCTTCGGCAAGGGCGTCCACCTGCAGCTGCAGGCGGTTGATGCGGTGCATCAGTAAGGCGACCACCACCAGGAAGGCCAGGGCCAGGAGCAGGGTTCCGTTCTTCATCCGAAGGTGAAAAAGGCCCTCGGCCGGGGCGCCGAAGGCCTTGGTGGGCACTGCAGGAGATGCATACCGGCCCTAGGCATTCAACTACCCGCGTCCGAGTAGGACTTTGTGAAGGGTGCCAAAGGTAATCGAGGGGAGTTTGTCCCGTCTGTGTGCCGGCACTTTGACAAGACATCCCCTTCCCACCGCAGCTACAACGACCTAGCACAAGCTCATACCAATCTGGTACGCGGATTACCCTCAGTCCCTAGCAGCGTGAACCCCTGAATCATGTGGAAGCATCAGGAATCATTAGCAATCTCTACCTTAGGAATCCGGTAACGTAGTATGTGCACTGAGTCGGGTGGACCATGGGACATGTTGCAAGGGCTTGCGGCAGTGGTATCGGCAGGCCTTGCCCTGGCTCTTCTCTGCGTAACCAGGCGACAGATGAAGATCTCTGAGGCGCAACAACTTCTCATGGAGAAACAGCAATCCATGATGTTCGAGCTCGAGCGCGGACGCTTACACCTTCTTGAGGCCCATGCAAAGCAAGACAAGTGTTTCACTTTTGCATACAAGAACGTGGGCAGTAGCACCATAGAGTTCCTAGGAGTCGCGTACTGGGACCTTGGGCCCTGGGGCAAGGAAGTGGAAAAGCCGCAGCACGGTGAGCTAGGTTCCGTCCGAATGCATCGTCTGTTGCCCGCAGGTGAGTCCATCGATGTCCAAGAAATTCCTTGGCTACATGGCATTACAACCATAAATCAGCCCAGGGAAGGCGGCGTGCGAATAGGAGTGAGGGTGTACTACCGTTCTCTGGGCCACCTGCGCGTACACCAGCACGGACTCGTCTTCACTCCAAGCGGCGGCCGGCAAACGACCTATACTGCTGAACGCTACGTTGCCGCAGATTTCGAGCGTGATGAAAGCACTAGCGATAAGGAGGTGCAGGCTATTGGACTTGTGCGGATTAAGGTCTCTGGGACCCACTAACCGAGCGAGAGTCACTATTGCTGACATAGCACATGGTGTGCGATGACAAACTGGGCCGACGCACATGAGTGATGATGGGACTTCAGTTCCGACGAAGCAAGACATGGAGTTCAATCGAATCCCCCAAATGCTAGGTCCATTCAACTTGATTGAGAGCAGAGCTGAGATGGCCCCTAATGATTACATTAGCGCGAGCACCCATATACTAATGGCCTAGCCATGAGAGACGCGAACAGCATTATTGAAGAGCAACTCGATGATCATCTAAAGGCCATTGAGCAAACACTTGACGCCGATCTGATTACATATTTCGGTCCTATTTCAAGACGTGTTGACGATTCTATACGGGAAGCACTTGAGTCTCGTGAAAATAAACGTAATCGACTTGCAGTTATTATCGAGACCGGAGGCGGACTTATTGATGTCGCTCAACGAATCGCTTATACAATGAGAAAACACTACGATTATATATATTTTATTGTTCCTAACTATTCAATGTCAGCCGGCACTCTACTTGCTTTATCGGGCAATGAAATTCTCATGGATTACTATTCAGTTTTAGGACCAATTGACCCTCAATTTCAGAACGATAGAGGCATGATGATTCCTGCATTAGGATATTTGGTTCAATATGATCGTCTGCTCAATAAGTCAAAGAATGGAAAACTAACTACTGCTGAATTAACCATATTAATTGAGAAATTTGATCCGGCTGAATTGTACCATTACGAACAGGCGAGAGAATTATCCATTTCTCTTCTTAAAGACTGGCTGGTAAAGTATAAATTCAAAAATTGGACAAGAACTCAAACTAAGAAAAAGTCAGTTAATCAGATTATGAAGAGACGAAGAGCGGAGTTTGTCGCTCGAATATTGAATGACACCGAACGGTGGCACTCTCATGGACATGGAATTAGCATGGAGGTGCTCAGGAGAGATGTAAAGCTCCAAATCCGGGATTTCGGATTAGAGCCCCAACTGAACGGAGAAATCAGAATCTACTATCGGCTCCTTTCTGACTATATGTCCAAGCTCGGCCATATTGGCATCACTCACATACCTGGCCGGTACGCCCCTATCTTTGTACGCACAAGGTAGTCATGACTAAGCGACTGAACATAGTCAAGCTTGCTAAGGACAACCCTAAGGTTGACCTTAAGACCTACCGCAAGGCAGTTAAGGCCATTCGAGAGCTTCGGGCAATGGGTATTCGCCCTCGAGAGTATGGCCTATTGTCACCTTACGGCTGTGAACCAGAGGGAGCTGACGTACCTAACCGTACCAAGGTGTCTACGGATTAGCCCGTGTGAACATAATAAGCTGCCCGCTTCGCCTTATCGGTCATTCTTTGCGTTTGTTGCAGGTCCGCCGATTTTCCCCAGGCCTTTGAGGCGCCTGGAAAACGCCTGACCTTCGCTATCACTTGGCCGAACTTTCGGGAAACTTTCACAGCTACCGGTAGTGGTGTTTGCGAACCGGAGCCAGACATGGGAACCAGAAACCCAAGTGCCTGGCCCAGATCCCCGATCCGCAGCACCGCCCCCAAACTCCTCGTCGACTGCATGTACCGTGTGCTTGGGAGCTACCGGCCAGCGCCGCTTTGTGAGGAGTTTGGTAGATCGCCCAAGAAAGATGTCGCCATTCGAGCTACTCACGTAGATTCGCACCGCTTTCACCCAGCGTTACACTCATGTCATCTGGTCTTCACAAGCACGTGCGCCGAACGGCATGGAAAGTGACGTGGAGATTCATCAGCAGTTATGTGTTCGGGAGCATAACCACAGCGGCCTTCCTTGCCACCTTTGGTCACAACTACATCGAGATAGGTGGCCGGAAACTGACCTGGCCAGAGTCGCTCTTGGCTGGCGCTGCTCTACTTGCGGGCATTGCCGCAGTGCGGTTCATATACGCCTGTTTCCGAGTCTATATGGAGGAACGTAACCGACTGGCTTTCGACAATGTCTACGGCGACGCGATACTTGACCTGAATGAAGCCTTTGGCATGATCCATGCCACGAGGAGGAACGAGATGAGCACAGACCAGGGCCTCATAGACAGTCTGACACATCTATGTGAACAACTAGCCACACTATTCAGCAGGAAGATCGGACAGAAGTGTTCGGTTTGTGTGAAGGTCGGAAGGGACGGGTCCAACCTGAAGCCGGAGACGTTCGTAAAGACACTGGTACGCGACCCGATCTCGAAGCGGAAGGGTAGTCCAAGGTTGGCAGTAGATGACCCGAAGCATCAACACCAGATCTTGAAGAACACCGCCTTCTCGAACTATTTCACCCGGCTAGGAACGGAGCGTGCCCGGTTCTGGTTGTGCAATGACCTTCCGCAAGAGAAGGGATACGAAAGCACCAGCTTTGACGTTGTCAAAAGCCGAGCGCACGAGCAGGGACAGACCCCCGCCGAGCGTGATCGGCTTTGGCCGTTGAAGTACAAGAGCGAGATCGTGGTGCCCATACGACCTCTTCACCAGGACCTCAATGAGGACGCGGTCATTTACGGCTTCCTCTGTGTAGATTCGCCCGCGACAAACAAGTTCAACCATACGTACGACGTTGGTATAATGCTGGGAGTTGCCGACGGCGTCTACGACATAATTGACCGCTATCGGAGGTCACTTCAAGCCCTCAACACGACCCAACCACAGTCCACGACATGAGCCAAGCAGCGGAACGTAAGACCGAGGCTGATACGGTTCATAAGAACCTCAGCACAGAGAGGAACGGCCCCAACAGAATCACGTACAAGTACAAACGTGGCCAGCAGGTCTTTAAGGCAGACATGTATGTCTTCAGCCCTGAGGTAATCGACCGGCTGAGCAAGATCGAACCTACGTATAGCTGGCGAAAACCCTCTAGGCTACGTAGGCTCCTCAACATGTCTCGCCTAGCGATTTTTTCGCTGTTCGCGTAGTGTCAATTCCTTGCTGTGGCCAGAATGTCCACGCTTCTTCTGAGGTGTATCGGTAGCGGGTAATTCTGGAGGGAACTCAGCCTTGAAGGCTCGGGAAACATTCCGGGCCGCATGTCCTTCCATGCCGACTGTTTCGGCCATGACCGACAGACTGAATACCTCCATCACTAGTCTATGGTCCGCGAAGTCCCGAACGCTGTTGCCTTGCGCCGGACCTGTTCCAATCCCCCAGGGAAATAGTGCTGGACGTAGCGGTTGGTGGTGCCGATCTCGCTATGGTCGGCCTGGCGCATGACGTGGGTGAGGTCAACCCCATCGGCCAAAAGCTGCACGATGCCGCTGTCGCGTAAGCTGTAGAGCTGCTTCTCCTTGCCCCAGCCCAAGCTGTCGCGCATCTTGTTCCAGCGCAGACCTAGTGTGTTGTAGGCGCACTTGGTGGCGTTGGGGAATACGCTTCGGCCCACGACAAATTCGTTGGGGGCGGCTCCGCGCAAGGCCTCTCGAATCTCGGGTAGCACACTGTCCGGTATGGCCGGGCGCCGAACGCGTTTGCTCTTGGTCTTGTCCCCGCTCACGTTGATGATCGCCGCATCTACGTCCACGTCGCGCACGCGGATGCGCAGAAGCTCGCTACGCGGTCGCAGGAGGCAATTGAACGTCATCAGGCAGACCAGAACCATCGCAGGATCGTGCTCGCGGAACCAGGCCAGACACTCGTCCCGCTCCTTTGCCGTGATCAGCGTCCGCAGCTTCTGCTCCTGCCGCATCTTCTTGATGCCGGCGAACGGGTTCACGGCCAAGTACTGGTGCTCCACCATCCAGTTGAACATGATGTTCGCGAACTGGCGGTAGTTGTTGTAGGTGGTCCGGCTGACCTTCCGCTCGTCGCGGATGTGCTCCATCCACTTCAGTGCCTCGGTCCGTGTGAACAGCCCTACCGGCGCATGGGCCAATCCACGGCCCTTGCACCAGGTGAGGAACCGGCTCACATGGCTGGCGTAGACCAGGGGACTGCGGTTGGTGGTGGTCCGCTGCTTCTCCTTGAGGAACGCATCAAGGCACTCTTGCAGGCTGTGTGTGGCCTTCGGGGCTTCAGCCTTGGACCAAGGGCTCCATCCTGCCAGCAGCTGCTTGTTCAGCTTGTCGACCAGGTCCCTCGCCATGGCCTTGCATTGGGTCCGGTTCTTGAACCGGTTCAGCTTGTAGCGCTTGCGTTTCAGCCTGCCGGTATCCGGATGGATGGCGTAGCAGTCGACGTAAACGAGCGCGGGGGTGAAGTGGGCGACCGCAGGCACATAGCCCATGACGGCCACCGCATGGCAACGATGCATGCGAGGAACATGGGGCCCGAGCGGTTCCAGCGCTCGAACCTTGTTTGTCCCGTTTATTTCCTCCCACGGCTCCGAAAGCCGCGCTGGGCGCGGTTTTTCGGAGGTCTGCGTGGGCACTGCAGGATTCGAACCAGCGACCCCTACCCTGTCAAGGTAGTGCTCTGAACCAGCTGAGCTAAGTGCCCGAAGGGGGCGCCAAAGGTAACCGCCGGTTCCGAACCGACGCCACGAACGGATCGCCCCCCGCCGCCGTTATCCATCGCATGCGCCCTCTCCTGTTCCTTTGCGGGCTGTGGACCCTCGGGGCCTGCGGTCTGCCGACCACCGCCCCGGCCCAACACCCCCCAGCCATGAAGACCGACGCCGAATGGAAAGCCGCCCTTTCACCGGAGGAGTACCGGGTGCTGCGCCAGAAGGGCACCGAACGGGCCTTCACCGGCGCGTACTGGGACCACCACGGCCAGGGGCACTACCGCTGCGCGGGCTGCGGCCAGGCCTTGTTCGGCAGTGACACCAAGTTCGACAGCGGCACCGGCTGGCCCAGTTTCTTCCGTCCGGTGGAGCCCGGCGCGGTGACGGAGCACAGCGACCGCACCCTGGGCATGGTGCGCACCGAGGTGGTGTGCAGCCGCTGCGGCGGGCACCTGGGCCATGTGTTCCCCGATGGGCCGCGTCCCACGGGCATGCGGTACTGCATCAATTCGGTGTCGCTGCGCTTCGAACCCGCTTCGCCGGACAAGCCCTGAGCGGCATCAGTCCCGGCGAGCGGCGGCCGTGTACATTTGCGCTCAGCAGCGCACGATGGCACAGCACACGATCTCCGACAGTGGCCGGATCTTCCAGAACCCGGTGCTGGAAGCCCTCACCAAGACGCACATCGCCATCCCCCTCACCCTCTTCTACGGCAGCGGGGTGGCGGCCACGCTGTACGGCGTCCTCCGGCTGAAGCTGGACCTGGCCGCCAGCATCGGCCTGTTCCTGGTGGGCACCTTCTTCTTCACCCTGGTGGAGTACCTGGTGCACCGCTACTTCTACCACATGGAGGCCAGCAACCCCAAGCGCCAGCGGGTGCAGTACATCTTTCACGGCATCCACCACGACCACCCGCGCGACAAGAAGCGGCTGGCGCTGCCGCCCCTGATGACGGTGCTGGTGGCGGCCATGTTCCTGGGGCTGTTCCGGTTGCTGCTGGGCAGCTACGGCTGGGCCTTCGGCGGCGGCTTCATGGTGGGCTACGCCACCTACCTGCTGGCCCACTACGCCATCCACATCCACCGC
>JAEUSW010000077.1 GCA_016788285.1 Flavobacteriales bacterium | reverse complement strand
ACCACGTGTTCAACGGGCTGGCCCGGGTGCGCGGGGCGCGGACGGTGTTCGCCGATGTGTATGCCGCCCGCAACGGGCACGAGTTCAACACCATCCTGCTGAACGCCGTGCACCATGCGCTGAACCCCACGCCCAAGCAGTTCCTGAAGAACGCGCTGGGCTGGTTCGCCAGCCTGCGCCCGGTGATCTCCATGGACGAGCTCACCGGCCGCCCGAGCATCGCCCTGGAGCCCGCCAGCGGCCGATCGCAGGCCGCCACCACGCGCGAGATCTTCCGCATTCTGAACGAACAGGGCCGCACCATCTTCCTGGCCATCGACGAGTTCCAGCAGGTGGCCACCTTCACCGACATCCGGATGGACGCCGTGCTGCGCACCGAGCTCCAGCGCAGCCCGAACGTGCGGTGCATCTTCTCCGGCAGCCAGCGGCACCTGCTGCTGGACCTGTTCAACGATGCGAAGAAGCCCTTCTACGGCAGCGCGGACCAGCTGGAACTGCAGCGCATTGACCGGGGCACCTACGCCGCCTTCGCCGTGACGGTGATGAAGCGCCACAAGCGCTCCCTGAAGATGGAGGACGCCCTGTTCTGTTACGACATCTGCCGCGGCCACACCTACTACGTGCAGGTGCTGCTGAACCGCCTCTTCGGCGACCCGCGTCCGCTGGAACGCGCCACCATCGCTGATGTGCTGATGGCCATCGTGCGCGAGCAGGACGCCATCATGGCCACCCTGCGCAGCGCGCTCACGAAGAACCAGTGGGACCTCTTCGCCGCCATCTCACGCGAGGGCGAGGTGGACACCCCCACCGCCGGCGCATTCATCAAGAAGCACGACCTGCCGTCCTCCGCCGCACTGGTGCACGGCATCCAGGCGCTGGTGGACCGCGAGCTCATCTACGTGACGGGGCACACGGCGGAAGGCGGCAAGCCCATCTACGCGCCGTACAACCCGTTCCTGGCGGCCTGGTTCAAGTACCGGTAGGACGGCCTTACGGCTGCACCCCCAGCGCCGGCAGCAGCCCACCGCTCGCGCGCAACAGGGTCAGCTCGGCCACCTTGGTGTCGAAGCCCGCCACCACGGCCTGCCGCTCGGCGTTCGCCAGGTCCAGCTGGGCCTGTCGGAACTGCAGGCCGGTGAGCTGTCCGGCCTGGAAGAGCTCCCGCGTACGCTCGAAGTTGAGCCGTGCGGTGGTCACGGCGTCCTGCTGGATGCGGAGCACTTCACGCTGGGTGCGCCAGGTGGTGAAGGCGTTCCGCACATCGCGCTCCACCTGGAGGCGGGCCTGCTGCTCCGCCAGTTCCGCGTTCTCCGCCCGGAGCCGCGCCTGCCCCACCTGCGTGTTGATGCGCCCACCATCGAAGATCGGCACGCTGAGGGTGAGCCCGCCGTTGAGGCCGCGTGTGTACGTACCGAGCACGATGCCCACTTCGTTGCGCTGGTCGCTGATGCCATAGGCCGCGTTGAGATCGAGGCGCGGCCAGCGCAAGGACGAGGCGATGCGCTGGTCCACCTCGGCGGCGCGCACCTGTGCCGTGGCACTGGCCAGCTGCACGTTGCCGGAAAGGGCCTCCTGCACCAGCCGGTCCTCGGACAGGCCCTGGGCGTGGTCCAGCCGACGCTGCACGATGACCGGCTCCGACGGCGCGCGGCCGAGCAGGACGTTGAGCTCCCGTGCGGTGCGCTCGCGGCGCTGCAGCGCCAGCAGGTGGGTGGTGCTGTCGGCCTGCAGGTCCACCTCGGCGTTGAGCACATCGAGCCGCCCGGCACCCCCGAGCAGGGCCTTGCCCTCCTGTCGGGTGAAGCGGTCGTTGGAGATGTCGAGGATGCGCTGTGTGATGGCGACGTCCTGATCGAGCGCGGCCAGGGCGTAGTAGAGCGCGATCACCTGGGTCAGCGTCCCCTCCACCTGGGCCCGCGTGCGAAGGTCGGCGAGGTCGGCGGCGAGCTGCGTCCGCTCCAGCAGGGCGAAGTTCCCCAGGCCGTTGAACAGGGTGTAGGTAAGCCCGAGCTGCCCGGTCAGGGCGGTGTTCTCCACGCCATCGCGTTCCACATCGGGGATGCCCTCCACGAAGTTGAGGCGCGAGTACTGGTTGCTGTAAGTACCGCGACCGCTGGCGTCGATGCGGGGCAACAGGCCGGCATTGCCCGCGGTGGCCTGTGCGTCGGCGACGGCCGCCTCGTTGCGGGCGATGCGGATGCCATGCTCGTTGGCCAGGGCGAGCCGGATGGCCTGGTCCAGGCTCAGCGTGTCCTGGGCCGCCCCGGCGATGCAGGCACCGAGCGCGAGGCTAATCGCGATGTTCCTCCAGGTCCTCATAGGGCAGTTCTTTCACGGCGGGTTCGACGGATTCAGCGCTCGGGGTCTCGGCGTTCCAGGCCCAGCCCGACAGGCGGCGCGCATCGTTGAGGGCGCTGATGAGCACGGGCAGCACGATGAGCGTCACGAACGTGGCGATGGCCAGGCCGTAGGCCACGGTGATGGCCATGGGGATGAGGAACTGCGCCTGGAAGCTCTTGTTGAGCGTGATGGGCAGCAGGCCGGCCACGGTGGTGATGGAGGTGAGCAGGATGGGCCTCAGGCGGCTCACCGCGGCATCGCGCAGGGCCGCCTTGAAGGGCATCCCGGTCTTCATGTTGTCGTTGAAGGTGCTGAGCAGCACCAGGGAGTCGTTCACCATCACGCCGATCAGCGCGATCATGCCGAAGAAGCTGAAGAGGCTGATCTGCACACCGTGGACCCAGTGGCCCCACCCGATGCCGATGAAGCCGAGCGGGATGCAGAGCAGCACGGTGAGCATCTGCCAGAAGCTGCGCAGCGTGATCACGATCATCGCGAACATGATGATGAGCGTGATGGGGAGGACGCGCAAGGCGGAGGTGCCCACCTTACGGCTCTGCTCACCCTGCCCCTCGAAACTGTAGCTCAGGCCGGGGTGCCTGGCCAACAGCGGTCCCATGATCTCCTCGGCCACCAAGGCCTGCGCATCGGTGGCGCTCTGTGCACTGCTGGCGAGGTCGGCCTCCACGCGCACCTCGCGCTGGCCGTCCAGGTGATTGATCGCACGGATGCCGCGTTCGATGTGATACGTGGCCAGCTCGCTCAACGGGAACTGCCGCCCGTCCGCGGTGCGGATGCGCATGTCCTCCAGGTCGCGGAGCGAGGCACGCGCGCCCTCGGCGTAGCGCACCCAGATCTTCACCTCGTCCTCGCCGCGCTGCACGCGCTGGGTCTCCAGGCCGAAGAAGCCCTGGCGCACCTGGGCCACCACGTCCTGCAGCGTGAGCCCCAGCAGCTGGGCCTTATCCTTGAGCTTCAGCACCACCTCGCGGTTGCCCGGGCGGTCGCTGTCCACCACGTCGCGCAGCATGGGCAGCTTCACCAGCTCGGCACGCAGTTCGGCCTTGGCGGCGTTGAGCTCGGCGAGGTCGTTGCTGCGCAACGACACGGACACCGGCTTGCCGAAGGGCGTGGCCAGGCCGAAGGTGAGGTTCTGCACGCCGGGGACATTGCCAACACGTTCGCGCAGGCGGTTGGTGAGCTCCTCGGCGCGGAACCCCCGTTTCTCGCCATCGAGCAGGATGATGTTGAGCTTGCCGGCCTCGGCGCGTGGCCCCAGGATGGTCTGTACGTTGAGCACGACGTCGAGGCTGTCCGCACGGCCGGCGCTCAGCTCCCTGTTCAGGTCCCACACCAGGCCCTCGATCCGCTGCAGCTCCGCGAACACGATGTTCTCCCTCGTGCCGGTGACCATCTCCAGGTCCACCGCCACATCATCGCGCTCGATCACCGGGAAGAAGGTGGTGCGGATGATGCCCGCGCCCACCGAGCCGATGGTGATGGCCAGCAGGAAGAACGCGATGCCGGCTGTGAGCATGCGGTGGCGCATGAAGCGGTCATAGAAGGCCCCGTACCGCTTGTCGCGCAGCCAGGCCATGAAGCCGTCCATCATGGCCTCGAACCGGTTCTTCCCGCGGGTGAGGCCCTTGGAATGGGCGATGTGCGCAGGCAGGGTGAGCGCGGCCTCCACCAGGGAGAACATCAGGGCGGTGATCGCCACGAAGGCCAGGGCCGGGGCGAAATCGCCCAGCCGGCCCTCGATGAAGAAGAAGGTGCTCATGGCGGCCACGGTGGTGAGCACCGAGCTGATCACGGCGGGCAGGACCTTGTTGAGCCCGATGAAGGCGGCCTTGATGGGCGGGTGTCCTCGCTCGAACTCCTGGTAGATGCTCTCGGTGATCACGATGCCATCATCCACCAGGATGCCCACCACGAGGATCATCCCGAACAGGCTCATCACGTTGATCGTGATGAACGACGGGGCGAGGATGAACATGCCGGCGAAGGCGACGGGGATGCCCACCGCCACCCAGAAGGCGAGGCGCCAGTTGAGGAAAAGCGCGAGGGTGATCAGCACGAGGAAGAAGCCTTGCAGGCCGTTCTCCAGCAGCATGGCGATGCGCTGCTTCAGCACGGTGGTGGCATCGTTGATCAGGGTGGCCTTCACGCCCCCCCCGCGCTGGTTGAACTCATCCATGTACTCCAGCGTGGTCTCCGCGATGAAGAGGATGTCCTCGCTCACCGTGCTGCTCACGTTCACCACCACGCCGGGCACGCCGTTCACGAAGTTGCGGGCGGGGTCGTCGGCCCAGGTATCACGCACATCGGCCACGTCCTTCAGACGCAGCACGCGGCCATCGCTGCCGGCGCGGACCACGGTGTTGCGCAGTCCCTCCGCATCCTGCCGCTTATCGCGCACGCGGATGAGCAACTCCTCGTCGCTGGTCTTGATCTTGCCGCCGGTGACGTCGATGTTGGCCCCGCGCACGGCGGCGGCGGCCTGGGCGAAGCTGAGGTTGTTGGCGCGCAGGTCGGCCTCGCGGAAGGCCACCTCGATCTCCTCCTCCGGATAGCCGGTGACCTCCACCTTGCTGATCCCGTCCACGGCACGCAGGTCCTGCTCCACGCGGCGCGCGATCAGCTTCAGCGCCTTCAGGTCCACGCCCTCCCCACTGAGGGCGAAGGTGACGGCCGGCCGGATGTTCTCGAGCTTGAAGGTGCGGATGGGCTCCATGCCCTCGGGCAGCGTGGGGATGCGCTCCACGGCGTTCTTCACGTCCTGCAGCACCACGTCCACGTCGAAGCCCTTGATCACCTCCACGGTGATGATGCCGCCGTTCTCCTGGCTCACGCTGCTGATGCGCTCCACGCCGGAGATGCCCTTCACATCATCCTCGATCCGCAGGACCACGCCCTCTTCCACTTCCTCCGGGGCGGCCCCCGGGTAGATGACCTGCACCTGGATGGTGCGGCTCTCCACCTCCGGGAAGAGCGAGCTGCGTGTGGCCCTCAGCCCGAAGAAGCCGAACAGGAAGATGAGCACCATGACGGTGTTCACCGCCACGGGGTACTTGATGAAGTAGGCGGTCAGTCCCTTCATGGCTTCACCGGGGCTACGCGCATGCCTTCGAAGGCGCCGCTGAGGCGATCGATGACGACCACCTCTCCGTTGGCAAGCCCCTTCACCACGGCCTGCTCCACGCCTTGATGCAGAATGGTGACAGGCTGCCTCACGAGGGCGCTGTCCTTCACCGTGTAAAGCGATCCGTCCTCGAGCAGGGCGCTGCGGTTCACGCTCACGGCATCGTTCAGCGAGCCCGCCTCGATGCGGCCACCGAGGTACTGGCCATCACGCAGGTCCTTCCCTTCCACCTGCACGAAGAGCTTCACGGTCTGGGTGGCTGCATCGATGCTCTCGCCCATACGGATGATGCGGCCGGTCCAGCTGCCGGGGCCTTCCGTGCTTGCCAGACGAAGTGTGTCGCCCACCTTCACCAGGGCCAGTTCACCGGCGCCGATGGCGGTCTCCAGCTCCAACGAGGCGGGTGCGATGAACTCGCCCAGCCGTGTGCCGGGAGTGACGATGGTGCCGGGTTCCACCCCTGCGGCCGCCACCACACCATCGAAGGCCGCGGTGATCATGTACTTGGCGCGACGTTCGTACAGCGCACGGAGACCGTAATACTGGTCGAGCACACCGCGGCCCGCGAGGTAGTTGCGCTCCTGCTCGCTCGCCAGCGCGGGCAGTTCGGGGAGCTGGCCGTCCACCGGCACGCTCTTCAGGTACGCGTCCCACTTGGCCGCCTGCTCGGGCAGGTCGATGCGCAGGTCGGGCACCAGCTGCACCAGGGTGCGGAGGAAGGCGCTCTGCTGGGCGTTGATCTGGGCGCGCACCTCGCCGTCGTCGATGCGGAAGAGCACCTCGCCCTGTCGGAAGGTCATGCCCTCGCGGAAGGCTTTGCCGGTGCGCAGCAGGGTGCCGCCCACCTCCGCGTTGATGAGCATGCGGTCCGTTGCGCGCAGGCGGCCGGTGATGGGAATGGAGAGGCGGACGGGGCCGTTCTGCGCGATGAGGGTGCGCACCGCGCGGGCCTGGGCGGGGGCCTCGTTTCGCGGGGGCGAGGTCTTGCTGCCGGCCAGCTTGCGGCAGGTGCCGATGCCCCCCACGATGAAGAGCAGGCCGAGGACGATGGTGAGGCGACGTTTGAACAGGTCGTTCATGCGCGGATGGATCGGATGATGAAATCGGGGACGGTCCTGCGACGCTTGAGGATCATGCGGCGGAAGGCCTCGTCGTTCATGCCATGGAGGTGGGTGAGCATGGGCCGCGCGATGAAGGGATGCGCGCAAAGGGCCATGATGTTCACCAGCAGTTCGCGGGGGTCGATGTCGATGATGCGACCCTCCTCGCGGGCCTGCTCGAAGAGCTTCTGGTAGTGCGCACGGCCCGCCTTGCCCCGGTCGATGAACTCGAGCAGGTGCTTGGGGTCGCGGTTGAGCTCGCTGATGAGGAACTGGGGCAACAAGGGCTCCTCGAGCATGCGGTCCAGGTAGGTGGCCACGAAACGCTCGATGCCCTCGAACAGGTCGTCGCACTCCTCCAGCACGCGCCAGATGCAGGTGAACTGCCGCTCGGCGCTGCCCTTGAACACGCCCTCGAAGAGGCGCTGCTTGTCCCGGTAGTAGTAATGGAGCAGGGCCTTGTTGATGCCGGCCTCATCGGCCACCTCCTGCATGCGCGCGCCGGCCATGCCCTTGCGGATGAAGACCCGCCGGGCGGCCTCCAGGATGCGATGTTCGGCACCCTGTTCCTTGACCATCGTAGACATGCGGGTGCAAAATTAACCACTTGGTTAAACCCAACGGTGAACCCCCGTTCACTCCATCCCCTCCCACCAACGCTCGCTCTGCGCGGCGGAGGGTGCCGTGATGATCCGCCCGATGCGCGGGGTGAACAGGGGAAGGCCGGTCTCGCCGGCCCGCTTCGTGATGCGCTCGATGGACTCCTTCCAGGGGTGAAGACCGAGCGCGAACTGGGCCCAGTGGATCGGCATGAGCAGCTGCGCGTGGAGGTCCCGGGCCGCCTGTTCGGTCTCCTCCGGGAACATGTGGATCTGCGGCCAGTGCTCGCTGTACGCGCCGCATTCGAGCAGGGCGAGGTCGAACCGCCCGAAGCGCGCGCCGAGCTCCTGGAACGTGCGGGAGTAGCCGGAGTCGGCGCCGAAATAGAGGCGTTCCGTCCCCTCGAGGACGAAGGAGCCCCAGAGGGTGCTGAACCGGTTGGTGAGCCCGCGACCGGTGAAGTGCCGCGTGGGCGCGAAGGTGAGCTTCACCGGGCCGGCCATCACCTCATCCCACCACGCGCACTCCGTGATCAGGGCGGCGGGCATGCCCCACTTCTCCAGGTGCGCGCCGACGCCGAGCGCGGCGATGACGCGGGCCAGCTTTCGGGACGCCATGAGCTGTAGGATGGTCTCGTAGCAGAGGTGATCATAATGATCGTGCGAGAGCAACAGCACATCGATCGGCGGCAACTGCTCGACGGTGATGCGTTCGGTGACCGGGAACCGCTTGGGCCCCGCGAAGGAGAAGGTGCTCGCCCGCTCGCCGAACACCGGGTCGGTGAGGAAGGTGAGGCCGTTCAGCTTGATGAGCACGCACGAATGGCCGAACCAGCAGATGGCGACCTCATCGGATGGCACGCGTTCCCAGGCCTCGCGATCGAAGCGCACGGTGGGCAGCGGCGCCTTGGGCTCGCGACCGTCGGCGCCCTTCAGCATGGTCCACATCACCTTCAGCATCACGGTGAAGGGCATGTTCATGTCCGTGGGCTCCAGGTTGTGGAGCTTGCCGCTCCGGTGGTTCGTCAGGGCCCGGATGCGCTCGATCCGTTCACCGGCCGGATCGCCGCCGATACGGGGCGCGGTGCGGAAATACAGGATGACGGCCAGCGCCATGGCCAGCGGGACGGCAAGAACGGTGATCCACATGGGGCGCGAAGTTCCGTCGGCCGCACGAAAAGCGATCTCAACAACACCCATCGGACCGCGCCGGGGTCGTTGCCCCCCCGGCCTTCGTTGTTCCACCCGTGCATAGCGCCCGGCCATGCGCGGGTCTCGCACCTCGGCCGGATCGCGACAGCCCTCCGGCTCGCTTCCAAGAGCATTGTTCCAGATAGGATCTAGCTTTCGCACATGGTCTGGCGTTCCCTGCTGATGATGGTCCTGCTGCGGGCCGGCGCGTCCGTGGGACAGGGATGGGTGCAGTTGCCCGACCTTCCGGCCATCGCACGCGATGACGCTTCGGCCTTCGCGGCGGACAGCGCGGTGTTCCTCGGCACGGGCATGGACGTGGGCTTCCAGCTCACCAGCGACTGGCACCGCTACGACCCGGTGACCGCCTCGTGGAGCACCATCGCACCGATGCCCGCCACGCCCCGGCAGTATGGCACCGGGTTCAGCGTGGGCGGCTTCGGCTACGTGTTCGGCGGGGTGGATGCCGGCGGGCTCAGCAACGAGCTCTTCGTGTACCTGCCCGCGAATGCGGTATGGTACGCGATCGACACCCTGCCCGGCATGCCCCGCAGCGGCAGCGCGTCCTTCGTGATCGGGGTGCGGGCCTTCATCGTGGGGGGGCGGGTGGGTCCTGGAACGGCCTTGACGGACGAACTGTGGGAGTACTTCCCCTTCCTGAACACCTGGCTGCCACGCCCGCCGATGCCGGGACCTGCGCGGCATTTGGCGGCCGTGTTCGCCCAAGGCGGCAAGGCCTATGTCGTGGGTGGGCGGGCAGGCGATGGCAGCGCCCTGAACGATGGATGGTGCTACGATGGCGCCACGGACAGCTGGTCGGCCATCGCACCCTTTCCCGCGGACGGCCGCTTCGGAGCGGAAGGCTTCCGCTGGCCCGGCGGTGGCCTGGTGGTCGCCGGCGCCACATCGGACAGCACCTTCACGCAGGAATGCTGGCGCTACGACGTCTCCACCGACAGCTGGCACCCGATGCCGGCGTTCCCGGGCGCCGCACGGAAAGGTGGCACCGGGGCCGTGGCCGATGGCGTGGTCCACTACGGCACCGGCAGCGACGGCGCACAGCGCTACGCGGACTGGTGGGCGCTCCATCCCGACGTGAGCGTCAGCACCCGGACCGCGCCGTCGGCGATCCGTGCGCATCCGAACCCGACCAGCGGTCCTCTTCATCTCACCGGACACCCCTCCGGTGCCGCCCTGACATACACCATCCAGGATGCCGCGGGACGGCCCGTGCGCTCGGGGACCCTGGCACCGGGCCTGGACCTGGATGTGTCCGGACTTCCGCCCGCCAGCTACCACCTTGTGCTGCACACGGCCGACAGGTCGCACACCTTGCGCTTCGTTCGCATCCCCTGACCCATGGACTTCATCGACCCTGCGCTGGACGCCTACTGCGAAGCGCACAGCGGCACTGAGCCGCCCCACCTGCGGACCCTGCGCGAGGAGACCTATGCCAGCGTGTACATGCCGCAGATGTGCAGCGGGCACCTGCAAGGGCGCTTCCTGGCGATGCTCAGCCACCTGGTCCGTCCCGAGGTGATCGTGGAGATCGGCACGTACACGGGTTACAGCGCCCTGTGCCTCGCGGAAGGGCTGGCCCCGGGCGGCATGGTGCACACCATCGACATCGACCCGCACCTGCCCCCGATCGTGGCCCGGCACATCGCGGCGGCGGGCTTCGAGGACCGCATCACCACCCACCACCGTCCCGCGCTGGAGGTGATCCCCACGCTGCCCACCCCGTTCGACCTGGTGTTCATCGACGCGGACAAGCCGGCCTATCCCGCCTACTTCGATGCCGTGGTGGACCGCGTCAGGCCCGGCGGCCTGATCATCGCCGACAATGTGCTGTGGAGCGGCCGGGTGCTCCAGCCGGCCCACGAGCAGGACCACCAGACCGCGGCCCTCGTGGCCTATGCACGACGCGTGAACGAGGATCCGCGTGTGGAGCCGGTGATCGTGCCCCTCCGCGACGGGCTGATGCTGGCCCGGCGCCGCTGACGGCCGTCATGTGCCCTCCGGACACAGGGCCCGACCTTCAGGCCATCATGGAAGCACAACTGTTCTACAAGGAGCTCGGGCGGCTGCTCTACGCGGTGGCCGCCGTGGATGGCACGGTGAGCCCCAAGGAGGTGGAGACCATCAAGCGGGTGGTGAAGGAGCGGCTGGTGCCTGTGGAAGCGGGCATGGACCATTTCGGCAGCGACCAGGCGTACATCACGGAGTTCGAGTTCGACGTGCTCGCGGACCGGGGCGCCACCAGCCAGGAGGCCTACGAGTCCTTCATCGCGTACATGGCCCGGCATCGCAACGACCTGGGCGACGACAGGCGCGACCTGATCTACGCCTGCGCCCATGCCGTGGCGCGCGCGGTGCATGGGGTGGGCGCCAAGGAGTTCCCCCTGCTGGTGGACCTGCACCGGCACCTTGGCTGAGCGGGGGCCGCTACCTTGGGCGCATGACCGCGCCCATCATCGACCTGCGCAGCGACACCGTCACCCGACCGACCCCGGCCATGCGCGAAGCCATGTTCCGCGCCGAGCTGGGCGACGATGTGTTCGGTGAGGACCCCACGGTGAACGCGCTGGAGGAGCGGATGGCCGCCCTCTTCGGGCACGAGGCCGCCGTGTTCTGCCCCAGCGGCACCATGACCAACCAGGTCGCCATCCACGTGCACACGCGTCCAGGGGACGAGGTGATCTGCGAGGAAGGCGCCCATGTGTACCGCTATGAGGGCGGCGGGATGATGGCCACGAGCGGCTGCAGCGTGAAGCATGTGCCCGCCGACCGGGGCCGGTTCACCGCCGAGGCGGTGGTGGCGGCCGTGAACGACCGCAACGCGGCCTACCTGGCGAACAGCCGGCTGGTGGTGGTGGAGAACACGGTGAACCGCGGTGGTGGCGCCATCTGGCCCCTGGCGGACGTGGGCCGCGTGCGGGCCGCATGCGATGCTCAGGACCTTCGCCTCCATCTGGACGGTGCGCGGCTGTTCAATGCGATGGCCGTGGACGGAACAGCACCTGCGCAATGGGGCGCGCTCTTCCACAGCATCTCCATCTGCCTCAGCAAGGGCCTGGGCGCTCCGGCCGGCAGTGTGCTCATCGGCCCGGGCCCCTTCATCCACCAGGCACGACGCGTGCGCAAGCGGCTGGGCGGTGGCATGCGGCAGGCGGGCCTCCTGGCGGCGGCCGGACTGCATGCGCTCGATCACCATGTGGCCCGGCTGCCCGACGACCACCGCCGCGCTCGCCGGATCGGTGAGGCCGTGCGGGCCCATCCCGCCGTGGAGGAGGTGATGCCGGTGGAGACGAACATCGTGATCTACACGCTGCGGACCGGCCACAGCGCCATCGATCACGTGGCCGACATCGCCGCCGGTGGCATCCGATGCATGGCCATCGGCCCGCGCCAGGTGCGCATGGTGACCCATCTCGATGTGGACGACGCGGCGACCGACCGCGTGCTGGAGCGCCTGCGATCGATGGCCGGCTGACGGCGGCGCCCCGGGGCCTTCACGTACACTTGCAGGCACATGTCCGCACCGGCCCGTTCCTACACCTGGTCCTACCTGCTGATCGCATTGGTGCTGTTGACGGCGCTGGGCTACACGGGATGGTCGCTCGTGCAGTTCCCACGGCGCACGGAGGAATTGGCCCGCATGGGGCTGGAACGCACCATCCGCAACCTGCGCACCAAGGTCCAGGGGGAGTTCGATCGGCTGGCGATCGACCTTCAGAAGGAAGGGGCCTTCGTGGCCCTGCACGATTCCATGCGGGTGCGCGAACTGGTGGACCGGTGGCAGGCCTTGATGGCGACGGAACCAGCGCTGAACGCGGTCCACCTGGCCAACGAACGCGGAGCGGAAGTGGCGCTGCTGCGGACGGCCACGGGCCTTCGCGTACGCCGGCAGCTGGAAGGCCCGGGCCATGGATTCCCGGTGAGCTGGTCGCTGGGAAAGGAGGCGCACGCCGGGCAGGCACGCATCGACAGCGCCCTGTACGATCCGCGGATGGAGGCCTGGTTCAGCCGCGCGTTGAACAAGCGGCAGGCCGACCCGGTGTGGAGCACGATGGAGCAGCCCGGCCCGGACAGCACGATGGACCATGAGGTGCTCGTGAGCCAGCTGATCCGCGCCGTGAAGCAGGGCAGGCCCTTCCGGGTGGTGGGCTTCCGCGTGGATGCGGCGGCCCTGGTGAACGGAACGCTGACGCCGGGACCCGGGCGCACCAACCATCCCCTAGTGCTCTGGCCGGACGGTCGACCGTTGCTGTCCCTGCCGCCCGACAGCACGACCATGGGGCGCGCATGCCGCACCGGCCTGGAGCGATGGGCCCGGCGGATGGACCGCCGCACGGTGCGCGTGGGGGAGGGCCCGGAAGGCCACATGCTGCAGTTGTTGCCGTTCTCGCTGAACGGCGTCACCCTGCACCTGGGGGCCATCGTCGACATGCGCCAGCTGGAGCCTTGGCTGGGCACGGAGCGGCGCTTTCTGTGGACGATGCTGACGGCCCTGCTGGCGCTGCTCGGACTGCTCACCTACACCTTCATCCGCAGCCAGAGCGACCGCCGGCGCCTGCGCGCCCAGGCGAAGCGGTCGCGCACACAAGAGCGCAAGCTGGCCAAGGTGATCGGCGAGCGCGATGTGCTCGACCGCGAGGTGCATCACCGGGTGAAGAACAACCTGCAGGTGGTGAGCAGCCTGCTGAACATGCAGGCCCAGCGGCTCCCGGAAGGCCCGGCCCGGGACGAGTTCGTCCGCGGCAAGCAGCGCATCGACATCATGGCGCTGGTGCACAACAAGCTCTATGCGCTTCCCGACCTGCGCGGCATCCCCCTCGACCGGTTCTTCAGCGACCTCGCCGGCCAGATGGCCCGGTTGCACGAACCACGAAGCCGGTCGGTGAGCCACGAGGTGGACGCCGCCGGCCTGCGCTGCGACCCCGACCAGGCGATCGACCTGGGCATCGTGCTGTGCGAGCTGATGAGCAACTGCTATCAGCACGCTTTTCCGCTGGTGACCGGCGGACACATCGATGTGCGGCTGGACTCGCTGCCGGACGGCATGGTCCGTCTGCGGGTGCGCGACAACGGCCGCGGGATGCCGCCCGTGCTGGACGGCACGGGCCGTCTGGGGCTCGATGTGGTGGACGCCCTCGCGGAAAAGCTGGACGGTCGGTTCGCCATCACCAGCGACAACGGCACCATCGCCGATGTGGAGTTCAAGCTGGAACCGTTGCGCGAGGAGTGAAGCCGGCCTCCGGGCTCACTCGGTGAGCCACTCGATCTCCACGCGACGTTCGCTCGGGTCGCGGCCCAGGCTGCGGCTGTCGCCGTAGTAGTTCACCATCAGCCGTTCGGCGGGGATGCCCCGGGCCAGCAGGTAATCACGCACGGCCCGCGCGCGCTGCTCGCTCAAGGCGAGGTTGAGCGCGGGGTCGCCGCTGCGGTCCGTGTGACCGGTGATCAGGATGCGGTCCTTCGGCGAGCGCGCCAGCTGCTCGAACACCTCGTTCAGCATGATGCGCTGTTCGGGGCCCAGGTCGGCGCCGTTCCGGGGGAAGCGCACGGTGAGCTCCTCGCCGGTGAGCGTGCTGAGGTTGGCGAGCGGGTTGTCCGAGCGCGGTGCGGGATCGTCCGTCGACCGCAGGTCGTCCACCTGCCCCTGCATATCGTCCAGGCGCCCCTCCAGGTCGTCCATGCGGTCGCGCAGGGTCCACAGCTCGCGTCGCTGGTCCATGCGGTCGATGCGGTCGTGGATGGCATCGAGCTCCGCCTTCAGCCAGCGGTCGCGCTTGCGGATCCGGGGCTCCTCCACGGCCACCGCCGGTCCTTCGGCCGCCACCGGTCCGGGGGCGGTGGAGAGGTGCAGGGCGGGTTCCAGCGCCCCGGCACCGTCGGCGGCCAGGGTGAGGTCCAGCGCGCAGAGGAAGTTCTCCTGATCGAACACGGTGCCGCATACCGAGGGCACCTGGACGGTGGTGCGGGGATCGTCCGGTCGGCCGCCCAGCACGGCCACGGACGACAGGTCGAGCAGGTCGGCACGGAGCTGGCGCTCCAGTTCGTCGCGTTGCATCCGCACGAAGCGGTAGATGGCCAGGTAGCGGTCACCGTCACCACCGGCATCGATGGGCAGCGTGGCCTGGCTCCAGTCCAGTTGCAGCAGCCGGCCGAGCTGATCGCGCGTGGGGCTGCCCAGGCCGCGGAAGAGGTCGGCGGCCTGGAAGGCCACGGCGGCGGTGCGGGCCATGGCCTCGATGCGGTCGGCGATCATCGCGGGTGGCCGATCGGCGCTCACGCCGGTGCGGGTGAAGCGGACGTGCTGGTCGAGGAAGGCGCCGATGCCGGCCTCCACCAGGCGGTCCAGGTGCAGCTGACCGGCGGCCTCGCGGTCGGTGGGTGCGAAGTCGAAGACCGGCTCCGCGCCGTTCATCGGGAAGCGCCAGGTGGCGTGGAAGACGGGCGCCGGGGCCAGGCTGTCGGTGGACACGCCGCGCACCTCCACCAGCGACGCATCGGCCTGCACACGCAGCACCAGGTCCTGGGCGTTCAGCGCCATGGGGACCAGCAGGAGGGGCAGGGTGAAGGGACGCATCGCTCCGGAGGCGTGAACATAGCCCGGTGCGGAGGCGACGCTCACCGCCCCGGCGGAGAAGATGCCCACATGGCGATCAACAGCTCACGGTCGGGGCTCGTGCACCGGCGCCCAGCGCACCACCCAGTCGGCGGCGTCCTCCAGGTCGGCGCACACGCGGAAGGGGAAGGAAGGCCGGTTGAAGCGCAGGAAGAACTCGGCCTGCAGGCGATCGCTGCGGTCGGTGGCCAGGAAGGCGACGGGGCGTCCCCTGAGGCGGCTGCACCGCACCAGCAGGGTGCGGGCTTCGGGCGACACGCGCACCTGCTCCCGCAGCTCCACCACCAGAGGCATGCGGCCCCCGAGGTCCATCGCCTGCGCCAGGCGCAGCAGATCGCGCATCTCGCGCAGTTCCACCCGGGTGCGGGCCTTCAGGCGGACCCGCAGCACCCCCTCCTCACGCCACAGCTCATAGGGGGCCACCTCGAAGCCGATCAACGCGTCGCTCACGGCGCCGAATGTATTCGACGAACGGCTCACTTCAACGGACCGGCCCGTGGACGATATCCCCCGACGGATGTGAAGAGGTCATGGCGCCAGCACCTCGGGCACCGGGTGGCCGCTGCACGCATCGGGGAAGGCGGTGCCCAGCAGCACGGCCAGCGTGGGCGCGATGTCGGTGATGGACGTCCGTCGGACCACCTCTCCCGGCCGGATCCCCGTGCCGTAGAAGAGGATGGGCACGTGCGTGTCGTAGGTCCACGGGCTGCCGTGGGTGGTGCCCCGTCCGTCGGACCAGTCCTCCCGTTCAAAGAAGCCCGGACGCAGGGCGTAGCAGATGTCGCCGCTGCGCGCGGGCATGAAGCCGCGCTGGATCATGGCCCGCACACCGTCGGGATAGGACAGGCGCACCAGGTCGTCCGCGGTGAGCGCCTCGGCGACCAGCGTGTCGGCCAGCAGGGCATCGGCCGCCAGCCGGCGCATCGCCGCAGGGTCGGTCTTCCGGGCCGCGAGCAGCGAATCGTTCAGCCAGACCTGGTCGTTCATCATGCGGCGCACCCAGTCCCCGTCGCCGTGCCGGGCGGCGATGGCCCGCTCGATGGCGGCCTCCAGCCGGACCGTGGGCACGTAGCCGGCACTGCCGCCCAGGTCGCGGAGGTAGGCGGGCACGTCCACGGCGCCGTGGTCGGCGGTGAGGAAGACGGTGTACCGGCCCGTCCCCACCCGCTCGTCCAGGGCCTTCAGCAGGCGGGCCAGCTCGCGGTCGAGCCGCAGGTACATGTCCTCCACCTCCAGGGCCCGTGGTCCCGTGCGGTGGCCCAGCAGATCGGGCGAACTGTAGCTCACCGCCAGCAGGTCGGTGATGGCATCGCGGCCCATGTCCTCCCCGTCCACCGCCGCCAGCGCCGCATCGGTGAGCAGCGTGTTGCCGGCGGGCACATAGCCGATGAGGCCGGTGTTCGCGCCGTTGCCCGACAGCACGGCCAGGTCCTGCGGCAGCGTGGCCGCGGAGGCACCGCTGAGCGGGATCTCGTACGGATTGTCGTCCGGCAGGGCCTGGTGGTAGCGCTCGCGCGGCAGCAGCAGGTCCCAGGTGCCCATCAGGTAGGCGGCGGCGAGGCGGCGCGCGTTGAAGGCGGCCATCCATCCGGGCAGCGAGTCGGCGTACCACCGGCTGGTGACGAAGGCCCCCTCGGCACCACCGGCGAACCAGAAGGCCGCATCGCCCGTGCGCCCGATGGGCAGGATGGCGCCGCGGTCCTTGATGGAGAGCCCGACGGTGCGGCTGCGGCCTTCGGTGCGGCGTTCCAGCTCATCGGCGATGGTGGTGGCCAGCAGGTTCACCGGCGATCGGGCGGGCCCGCCGGCGGCACCCACCACAGGGGCCTCCGCATCGTCGGCGCAGTAGCGCAGGCGTCCCGTGGCCCGGTCCACCAGCTCGTTGCCGGTGATGCCGTGGTGCGAGGGCGATGTGCCGGTGTACACGCTGGCGTGGCCGGGCCCCGTCACGGTGGGCATGTAAGGGAAGTGCGCGTTCCGCAGGAAGGCCCCCTCCCCCACCAGCCGCTTGAATCCGCCCTCGCCGAAGTTGTCCCAGTAGCGGTAGAGGTAGTCGGTGCGCATCTGGTCCACCACGATGCCCACCACCAGCTTGGGCGGTGCCTGCCAGGCGGGTTGGCCGGCCACGGGAAGGGTGACCGGCAGCAGGAGCAGCGCAAGGGAGCGTACGGCGTGTGTCATGCGGAGCGGGCGAACAGGTGGAAGAGCGCGATGCCGGCCACGACGCTGATGAGGATGTTGGCCGTCACCATCAGGTGCTGTCCATCGCGCAGCAGCAGGAAGTTCTCGTGGCTGAAGGTGCTGAAGGTGCTGAAGCCCCCGCAGAAGCCGGCGGCGAGGAAGGCCTTGAGGGGATCGCGGCCATCGAGCTGGGGTTGAAGGCGCAGCACCAGCCAGGCCAGCAGGGCGGTGGCCAGCAGGTTGGCGGCCAGGGTGGCCCAGGGGAAGGCACCGCGCAGGCCCAGGGCGAGCACCGCGCGGCCCACGGCGAAGCGCGCCACGCTGCCGAGGCCACCGCCGAGGAAGACCGCCAGCCAGAGGTTCATGCCGTGGGGCCTTGCGCCGCTGCGCGCCATTGCGACACGCGCCGAAAGATGGTGAAGAACAAGGCCCCCACCGCCGCGCCGTAGAGCCCGCCCACGAGCACGTCGCCGGGGTAGTGCACGCCGAGGTGGATGCGGCTGTAGGCCACGAAGGCGGCCCAGCCCAGGAGCGCACCGCCGGCCCAGGCGGGCCTTCCCTGCAGGGCGCGCGCCACGAACACGGCGATGGCGAAGTGGTTGCTGGCGTGCGACGACACGAAGCCGAAGCGGCCGCCGCAATGGCCGTCCACCAGCCGCACCAGCCCTTGCAAGGCCGGCTCGTGGCAGGGGCGCAGGCGCTGCACGGTGTTCTTGAAGAGCACCACGCTGCCGCTGTCGCTGCACAGGATCATGAGGGCGATCACCGGCAGGCACCAGGCGAAGGCCGCCCATCCATAGCGACGTTGCAGCACCACGAGCAGCAGGGCGTACACCGGGAACCAGGTGGGCATGGCCGAGGCCAGCACCATCACCCCGTCCGCCCAGGGGGCATGCGCCCCGTTGATCGCCAGGAAGGCCGCGCGGTCGATCTCGACGAGGCGGTCAAGCAGGCTCATGTCGACCACGGATGAACGCAGATGGACACCGATCCCGGGCAATGAGGCTTCACGCGATCAAGCAGGCTCCTTTCAACCACGGATGAACACGGATGGGCACGGATGGCGGGCAAGCGGCTTCCAGGGACAAGCATGCTTCTCCCGACCACGGATGAACGCGGATGCCGAGCAAGGGCTCCCAGCGATCGATCGTGCTCATGTTCACACGCTCCATTCGGGGAATCCGGTGCGCTGCGCCACCGGGCGGTGCAGCAGCGTCCACAGCTTGTCCTTCAGTTCGTCCAGGCCCAGGCCCGCCACGCTGCTGATCAACACACTGTCCACGTCGCCGGGCAGGTCGCGGCGCAGTTCCTCCATCATCCCGCTGTCCAGCATGTCGCACTTGGTGACGGCCAGCAGGCGGTCCTTGTCGAGCAGTTCGGGGCTGTACTCGCGCAGTTCGTTCAGCAGCACCTGGTAGTCGTGGCGGATGTCGCTGCTGTCGGCGGGGATCATGAAGAGCAGCACGCTGTTGCGTTCGATGTGGCGCAGGAAGCGCAGGCCGAGCCCGCGGCCTTCGTGGGCGCCTTCGATGATGCCGGGGATGTCGGCCATCACGAAGCTCTTGTGGTCGCGGTAGGGCACGATGCCCAGGTTGGGCGTCAGGGTGGTGAAGGCGTAGTCGGCGATCTTGGGCTTTGCGGCGGTGATGGCGGCCAGCAG
This sequence comes from Flavobacteriales bacterium, assembly GCA_016788285.1. Classification (GTDB taxonomy): domain Bacteria; phylum Bacteroidota; class Bacteroidia; order Flavobacteriales_F; family PHOS-HE28; genus PHOS-HE28. The sequence goes on along the minus strand of JAEUSW010000077.1, from coordinate 2,008 downwards.
GGTGCTCTTGCCGGCGTTGGGGAAGCCCACCAGGCCCACGTCGGCCAGCACCTTCAGCTCCATGGCCACCCATTGGCTGATGCCGGGTTCGCCGGGCTGGGCGTAGCGCGGGGTCTGGTTGGTGCTGCTCTTGAAGTGCTGGTTGCCCAGGCCGCCGCGGCCGCCGGACAGCAGCACCACCTCCTGCCCGTCGTGCATCACCTCGGCCATCACCTCCTCGGTGTCGCTGTTGCGCACCACGGTGCCCAGGGGCACCTCGATCACCACATCGCGGCCGGCCTTGCCGCTGCACTGGTTGGCGCCGCCGCTCTCGCCGTCGCCGGCGATCACGTGCTTGGTGTAGCGCAGGTGCAGCAGGGTCCACAGCTGGGCGTTGCCGCGCAGGATCACGTGGCCGCCCCGGCCGCCGTCGCCCCCGTCGGGACCGCCCTTGGGGATGTACTTCTCGCGCCGCAGGTGGCGCGAGCCGGCGCCCCCCTTGCCGCTGCGGCACTCGATGCGGATGTGGTCGATGAAGTTCACGGCGGCGCAAAGGTCGGCAACGGCGGAGGAAGGTGGTGAGGAGCCTCAGGCAGCCCTTCCCGGGGGGGCTCGTCCTACGCTTGGATCCGCCGACTTCACGTACTGATACCGCACCAACCTCTCCACGCCATGCGACACCCCCTCCTCCCCCGCATCGCATCCTTCGTGCTGGTGCTGCTGTTGACCGCCACCGCACGCGCCCAGGTCTTCATCCCCGACACCCTGGTGCGTGCCTGGCTGAACCAGAGCATACCGGGTATCGTGGACGCCAGCGGCATCATGGACACCACCCACGCGGGGATCGCGGGGTGCGATACGGTCTACTGGAATGAGATGTTCGCGAACTGGTGGTCGGATACGATCAGGATCGACCTCACTGGAATTGAGTACTTGGATGCCCTGACAGTGCTCGGTTTGAACCTTTACGGGATGACCATACCACCTTTCAGAGTCACGATCGATGCCCTTCCGACGGGATTATCAGAACTAGCGATACGGAGTACTGATCGACCGATGACCATGTCGCTACCAGTGCTAAGGGCTCCATTACGATCGTTAACGCTCGATTGCGGATCTTCCACCGGAGGATCGGTTTACATTCCTGCGATCCAGGATAGTCTCGACCATCTTCAGTTATCTGGTTTCGAGCACTTCGACCTTGGGCCTATTGAACATGTGGACTGGTGCACGCTGGAGCCAGCTGTGTCATTCCTCCAAGGCAACGGTACGTTGACACTTCCAACAATGAGTTCCAGCTTCTTGATCCTGGATAGTTGGACGGGAACACCGATCGATGTGAATATGCATGATGCCGTGATAGCTAACCTTCAAATTATTGGTGGAACATTCATCGTAGCGTCATGGCCCACAGGTATGCACTCCCTAAATGTAAATGGTTCAATGGAGGGTCAATTACCGAGCTTTCCAAATACTGCCCGTTGGATCAACATATACTCTTGGGGTGAGTTTTGTCTACCCTATTTGCATGATGAGATCCAGACAGTAGTGGCCTACGGTGCTTACTGTCTGCCGAATATTCCCGATTCACTGGGCCATTGTGAAGGCAGCTTTATGAATGGGGGCTTCCAAGACACCGTTCTCTGCTCCATTCTGAACACCGATTGCCCGGGGATCGCCTCGGCCATGGCAGGCCGCCACGCCGTGGACGACAACAGCAACGGCCTTGTGGATGCCGGCGAGCCGATCTTCCCTTGGGGCCGTGTGCTCATCCAGCCCATGAACGCCCTGGTGCCCGCCGGCGCCGACGGCTGGTGGGAGCGCGGCGCACAGCCCGGCACCTACACCATCGAGCCCAACAGCACCTACCCCTACCTCGTCAGCTCGGCCCCGGCCCAGCACAGCGCCACCTTCGCCGCCCTGGGCGAGGTGGACAGCACCAACCACTTCGCCCACACCCTGCTGCCCGGGGTGAACGACCTGCAGGTGGACGCGTACGCCGAGCCGCCGCGTCCCGGCTTCGACAACA
>JAEUSW010000054.1 GCA_016788285.1 Flavobacteriales bacterium | reverse complement strand
TCGGTGATCCCCGGCTGGCACACCACCATCTTCCCGCCCTACTTCGTGAGCGGCGCCGTGTTCAGCGGCTTCGCCATGGTGCAGACCCTGCTGCTGGTGATGCGCAAGGTGATGAAGCTCGAGAGCTACATCACCATCAAGCACATCGAGTACATGAACATCGTGATCATCGTCACCGGCTCCATCGTGGGCGTGGCGTACATCACCGAGCTGTTCATCAGCTGGTACGGCGGCGTGGAGTACGAGAGCTACGCCTTCATCAACCGCGCCACCGGCCCCTACTGGTGGAGCTACTGGGCCATGATGACCTGCAACGTGGTGAGCCCGCAGGTGTTCTGGTTCAAGAAGCTGCGCACGAACCTCACCTTCACCTTCTTCATGAGCATCGTGGTGAACATCGGCATGTGGTTCGAGCGCTTCGTGATCATCGTCACCAGCCTGCACCGCGACTACCTGCCCAGCGCCTGGAACCTCTTCCATCCCACCTGGGTGGACGTGGGCATCTTCGTGGGCACGCTGGGCATCTTCTTCACCCTGTACCTGCTGTTCGCCCGCTTCTTCCCGGTGCTGGCCCTCAACGAGCTCAAGAGCATCCTGAAGCTGAGCGGAGAGAGCTACAAGCAGCAGGCCCAACATCACCATCACTGAGCCCATGGCCAACAAGGTCGTATACGCGGTCTACGATGACCCCGAGGTGCTGAAGGGCGCCGCACGCACGCTGGTGAGCGCGGGCGTCAAGGTGCGCGACGTGTTCAGTCCCTTCCCCGTCCACGGGTTGGACCCCATCATCGGCGTGAAGCGCACGCGCCTGGGCATCGCCGCCTTCATGTTCGGGATCACGGGCACGAGCCTGGCCATGCTGGGCTTCTGGTACTTCATGATCCACGACTGGCCCATGAACATCGGGGGCAAGCCGAGCTTCACGCTGTATCAGAACCTGCCGGCCTTCATCCCGGTGGCCTTCGAGTTCACCGTGTTCTGCGCCGCGCACGGCATGGCCATCACCTACCTGATCCGCAACAAGACGCTGCCGGGCATGCCGGCGCGCAACCCCGACCCGCGGAGCACCGACGACAAGTTCATCATGGAGGTGCGCACCGAGGAGAACCACCTGGGCGCCGAGGCCATCGTGGACCTGCTGCGCGGCACGCCGGCCCTGGAGATCAACGAACGCGAACGCTGAGCCATGCGCAAGCCGCACCCGATCACCGCCATCCCCGCCCTGCTCGCCGCGGCCCTGCTGCCGTCGTGCGGGGGCGACCCCAACAGCCCCGGCATCGAGTACATGCCCGACATGTACCGCAGCCCGGCCGTCGAGGCCTATGTGGACCCCGGCCAGGACCCGTACTATGTGGGCAACGAGAAGGCCGCCGCGCAGCGTTCCACCCAGAGCGCACGCCTGCCGGTGGCCGGCACGGTGCCCTTCAGCATGGACTCGTCGAAGGCGGCGTTCAACTTCCCCTATCCATACCCCGGCACCCCCGAGGGCTATGAGCAGGCCGGCCTGGAGCTGAAGTGCCCGCTGCCCATGACGCAGGCCGTGGTGGACCAGGGCAAGGTGGTGTACGACAAGTTCTGCCAGCATTGCCATGGCGCCAAGGGCGAAGGCGATGGCAGCGTGGTGAAGAACGGCAACTACCCGCAGCCGCCCAGCTACACCGCCGCGCTGAAGGACCTGCCCGAGGGCAAGATCTTCCACAGCCTGGTCTACGGCAAGAACGTGGCCATGGGCAGCCATGCCGGCCAGTTGAACAAGGAGGAGCGCTGGCAGGTGACGCGCTATGTGCAGTTCCTGCAGAACGGAGGCAAGCTCTGGCGGGATGCCCCCGTCGCGGCCGACACGACCGCCGTACCCGCCCTCAAGTGAACCCGGACGAACACGGATCAGCGATGAACTTCACCTTCAGCAAACGGGCCCGCACCATCAGCATGGCGTTGATGGTCATCGGTGCCGTGGCCGCCATCATTGGCATCCTCGGCGACCACACCGACCACCACCAGCGCACCTGGGCGAGCCTCTTCGTGAACGGCTTCTTCTTCTTCGGCATCGCCCTGGGCACCCTGTTCTTCTATGCGCTGCAGAACGCCACCGAGACCGCCTGGAGCGTGATGGTGAAGCGGGTCTATGAGGGCATCCTGGGCTTTCTGCCCATCGGCGCCGGCGTGGTGCTGCTGTGCCTGGCGGCAGGAAGCCTGGGCCTGCATCACATCTGGCACTGGATGGACCCCCGGGTGACCGACCCCGCCAACGCCGAGCATTACGATGCGCTGATCGCGGGCAAGAGCGCCTTCCTCAATCTGCCCTTCTTCTGGGTGCGCGCCATCGCCTACATGGCCACCTTCATCCTGTTCGCCCGCTGGTTCCGCAAGCAGAGCCTGGCGCTGGACGAGCTGAGCGGCGAGGCCCTGGTGAAGCGCCACCTGCTGATGTACCGTCGGGGCGCCCTCTTCCTCGTGCTCTTCGCCGTGTTCAGCAGCATCCTGTCCTGGGACTGGCTGATGAGCATCGATGCGCACTGGTTCAGCACCCTGTTCGGCTGGTACGTGTTCAGCGGCATGTGGGTGAGCGCCATGATCACCGGTGTGGTGCTCGTGCTGTATCTGCGCCGCAAGGGCTATCTGCCCCAGGTGAACAACAGCCACATCCACGACATGGGCAAGTGGGTCTTCGCGATCAGCTTCCTGTGGAGCTACCTCTGGTTCAGCCAGTTCATGCTGATCTGGTACGCCAACATCCCCGAGGAGGTCACCTGGTTCCAGTCGCGGATCGACCATCACCCCGGGCTGCTGTGGACCATGTTCTTCATCAATTTCGCCGTGCCCATGGTGATGCTCATGAGCCGCGATGCGAAGCGCAATCCGCGCTTCCTGATCGGGGTGGGGGCCGTGATCTTCATCGGCCACTGGCTGGACGTGATCCAGATCGTGATGCCCGGCGCGCTGGGCCATCACTTCCACGGGGTGGGCCTCCTGGAGGTGGGCATGTTCCTGGCCTTCCTCGGCCTGCTGATCCACACGGTGCTCACCACCCTGACCAAGGCGCCGCTGACCCCCGTGCAGCACCCCTACCTGGAGGAGGCCGTGCACCATTCCATCTGACGAACAAACACCCGCCCCTGAGGGTATTCCAATAGGCGAACGATGACGAAGCTGCTGATCCTCCTGGTCCTGGTCCTGGCCATCCTGGCGGTGGCCCAGCTGGCGCGGGTCTATGAACTGACCTCGAAGCTGCGCGGCAAGCGCGAGGAGGACATCTCCCCGGCCGACAACCGCATGAACGCCACCCTGTGGTGGGTGTTCATGGTGGTGTACTACGCCTTCTTCTTCTGGTTGATGTGGGCCTACGGTGACAAGATGCTGCCGGTGGCCGCCAGCGAGCATGGCGTGGCCCTGGACGCCCTGCTGAACTTCAACTGGGTGATCCTCTTCATCGTCTTCTTCATCACCAACACGCTGCTGTTCTGGTTCGCCGGCAAGTATGCCTACCGCGCTGACCGGAAGGCGTACTACTACGCCCACAACAACAAGCTCGAGCTGGTTTGGACGGTGGTGCCGGCGGCCTTCCTGGCGGTGATCATCATCTTCGGTCTGCGCACCTGGCAGGACATCACCGGCCCGGCCTCGCCCGATGCGCTGCAGGTGGAGCTGTACGCCAAGCAGTTCGACTGGACGGCCCGCTACCCCGGTGAGGACGGCATCCTGGGGGCCACGGACTTCCGCCTGATCAACGGCGACAACCCGCTGGGCATCGTCACCAAGGAGAGCATCGCCAAGCGACTGGCCGAGCTGGCCGCGGACAAGGCGGAGATCGATTCCACACTGCATCATTCGATCCTGCCGGACGGCAAGGTGGACGAGCTGCACGCGCAGATGGCCAAGATCGACCGCCAGGCGGGCCGCATCGTGAACCTGCGCACCATGATGGAGCAGGACATCGCCGAGAAGGGCGACGCGAGCGCTTACGTGCACGGCGCCGATGACGTGGTGATCAAGGAGTTCCACCTGCCGCTGCGCAAGGAGGTGAACCTGCTGATCCGCAGCCGCGACGTGATCCACAGCGCCTACATACCGCACATGCGCGCCCAGATGAACGCCGTGCCGGGCATGACGACGACCTTCAAGATGGTGCCCACGATCAGCACCGACAGCATGCGCCTGGTGATGAAGGACGAGGCCTTCGACTTCATCCTGCTGTGCAACAAGATCTGCGGCGCCAGCCATTACAACATGCAGATGCCGCTGGTGGTGGAGGATCAGGGCACCTATGACGCCTGGTACGCCGAGGCGCGCAAGAAGCCCTTCCAGGCCCCGCCGATGGCCGCTGCTCCGGCACCGCCCGCCGCTGCCGCTCCCGCGGACAGCACGGCCGCCCCTGCGGACAGCACCGCCGTCCCGGCCACCGCCACCGCCGCCCTGAAGCCCTGAACCGACGAGCCGCCGAACCATGGGATCCGTAGCCACCGCCCCCCACGCCCACGCCGGGCACGCGCATGACGCGCACCACCACCACGAGGAGAGCTTCGTGTCGAAGTACATCTTCTCGCAGGACCACAAGATGATCAGCAAGCAGTTCCTGATCACGGCGATCATCATGGCGGTGGTCGCGGTGATCATGAGCCTGATCTTCCGCCTGCAGCTGGCCTGGCCGGGCGAGAGCTTCGCCTTCAGCAGCTTCTTCCTGGGCGAGAAGTGGGCGCCGAACGGTGTGCTCGACCCCAACATGTACCTGGGCCTCGTCACCATCCACGGCACCATCATGGTGTTCTTCGTGCTGACGGGCGGTCTCAGCGGCACCTTCAGCAACCTGTTGATCCCCCTGCAGGTGGGCGCGCGCGACATGGCGAGCGGCTTCCTGAACATGTTGAGCTACTGGTTCTTCTTCCTCAGCAGCGTGTTGATGCTGGCCTCCCTCTACGTGGAGGGTGGTCCCGCGAGCGCGGGCTGGACGGTGTATCCGCCGCTGAGCGCGCTGCCGCAGTCGATCCCGGGCTCGGGAGCGGGCATGACGCTGTGGCTGGTGAGCATGGCCATCTTCATCGCGAGCGCCCTGCTGGGCGGCCTGAACTACGTGGTGACGGTGCTGAACCTGCGCACCAAGGGCATGAAGATGACGCGCATGCCGCTGACCATCTGGGCGTTCTTCGTGACGGCCGTGCTGGGCATCCTGAGCTTCCCGGTGCTGCTGAGCGCCGCGCTGCTGCTGCTGATGGACCGCAGCCTGGGCACCAGCTTCTACCTGAGCGAGATCCACGTGGCCGGTGAGGCGCTGGACCATGTGGGTGGCAGCCCGATCCTCTTCCAGCACCTGTTCTGGTTCCTGGGCCACCCCGAGGTGTACATCGTGCTGCTGCCGGCGCTGGGCATCACCTCCGAGGTGATCGCCACCAACGCACGCAAGCCCATCTTCGGTTACCGGGCCATGATCGGCTCGATCCTCGCGATCGGCTTCCTGAGCTTCATCGTGTGGGGCCACCACATGTTCCTCACGGGCATGAACCCCTTCCTGGGCTCGGTGTTCGTGTTCACCACCCTGCTGATCGCCATCCCCAGCGCGGTGAAGGTGTTCAACTACCTCACCACCCTGTGGCGCGGCAACCTGGTGATGAGCCCGGCGATGCTGTTCAGCATCGGTCTGGTGGCCACCTTCATCGCCGGCGGCCTCACCGGCATCATCCTGGCGGACAGCGCGCTGGACATCAACATCCACGACACCTACTTCGTGGTGGCCCACTTCCACATCGTGATGGGCATGAGCGCCATCTTCGGCATGTTCGCGGGCATCTACCACTGGTTCCCGAAGATGTACGGGAAGATGATGAACACCAAGCTGGGCTATGCGCACTTCTGGCTCACCTTCGTGGCGGCCTTCGGGGTCTTCTTCCCGATGCACTTCATCGGCCTGGCCGGGGCCCCGCGCCGGTACTACAGCTACACCGAGTTCCCCATGTTCAACGGCGTGGTGGACCTCAACGTGCTGGTGACCATCTTCGCCATCCTCGGTGCCCTGGCGCAGGTGCTGTTCCTCTACAACTTTTTCTACAGCGTGTTCCGCGGTCCCAAGGCGGTGCAGAACCCCTGGAAGGGCACCACCCTGGAGTGGACCACACCGGTGGAGCACATCCACGGCAACTGGCCGGGCGCCATCCCCACGGTGCACCGTTGGCCCTACGACTACAGCAAGCCCGGCAAGGGGGAGGATTTCGTGCCGCAGACCGTGCCCCTGGAGCACGGCGAGGAGGAGGAGCACGGCTGAGGTCCGTCCTCGATCGCTCTGGAATGTCCGCACCTTTGGGGGCGGACATTCCGCTTTTTCAGCCCATGCTCGCGCGGACCACGCACCGATCGCACCATCTGCCATCGCTCCCGCGCCCGCTGCTGCTCCTGCGCCTGTTCCTGCGCCTGCTCCTGGTCCTTTCCCTGCTCCTGCCCCTGTCCGCCTCAGCGCAGCTGGTGGACAGCCTGGGCCACTTCCTGCATCTGCGCCCGCGCTGGACCCTGGGGGTGGACACGCGCGGTTCCTTCATCAGCAACCGGGGCGTGAGCGTGGCCGGGGTTCGCGTGGGGCTGGAGCACGGTGGCCGCCTGCGCTACGGGCTGGGCTATCAGTTCCTGTTGACGCAGGTGGAGCGCGACCGCCCGGTGTGGGAGGACGGCACCGAACGCGTGGTGCCCACCCGGCTGCGGCTGGGCTATGTGGCGCCCTACATCAGCTACACCTTCCTGCAGCGCCGCCGCTGGTCCATGGCCATCCCCGTGCAGGTGGGGGTGGGGCGCGGATCGCTGCTGTACGAGGACTTGGACGGTGACCGTCGCCCGCTGCAGCGCACCACCCTGTGGGTGTACGAGCCCCTGATGACCGTGCAGTACCGCTTCTGGCGCTACGCGGCCTTCCAGTTCGGCTGGGGCTACCGCCTGGTGGCGCGCAGCAAGGGCCTCGACGAGCAATTGACGGCACCGATCTATCAGCTGGGCCTGCGGCTGTTCACGCGCGAGGTGGTGGAGGACCTGCGGAGGTGAAGGCACAGTGGCGCTGGATCGCTGATACGGCAGGGGTTCGTTATGTCGAGATGAAGTTTTCAACCAGCTGCATCAATCGACCCAATGTCGACTATTTTCGTCAGGCCATGCCTCCCTCCCTGCATTCCAGCTTCATCCTGCACCGCTTGGCTGGTCGCACTTCGGAGGCTTGTGGCTCGCGGCCGGAAGCCGGAAGCTGGCGACGGAGGGCTGGAAGCTCGAGGCTCGAAGCCGGAAGCCGACAAGCCGACAAGCCGACAAGCCGACGCAACCCCGATCAACCAAGGTAGGCGGGTATCCCCAGGCCCCAACGAAGAAGCCCCCGGCGCTTAAGACACCGAGGGCTTTGGTCGCTCATGTCCCACTCAACCCAGGTGAATAGGTAAACGAAACAGAGCAGCGCGAAGATAAGGTGCCACCGCCGAGCCACCCAGGCAGCGCCGGGCCGTGCAGACACGGTCTCTCAGCGGAGCC
>JAEUSW010000024.1 GCA_016788285.1 Flavobacteriales bacterium | reverse complement strand
TGGACCAACGGGACGCACAGGGTGTGGTGCTCTGCATCGACCCCGCCGAGCTCCATGACCCCGAGCGGGGCCTGATGACCACGGGCGACCGCGCCAACCACACCCGCACGGGCGAGGGCTGGGTGCGCCCCGCCCACGTGGTGGTGCCCGGTCTGGCGGACACCGCCGCGGTGGCCGTGCGCCTGCGGCTCTCCGGCTCCGGATCGCGCAGCCTGCCCAAGCGCTCCTTCAACCTGAGCACAGCGGACGGCACGCCCCGCCTGCCCCTGCCGGGCGGCACCTGGCGCAACGTGGTGCTGCGCGCCGATGCCACGCCCCACGCGCTGCTGCGCAACCTGTTCGCCGAGGTGGCCGTGCACCGCGCGGGCGATCGGCTCGAGGTGCAGCCCGGGATCCCGGTGCGGCTTACGCTGAACGGTGAGCCGCAAGGCGCCTATCGCCTGATGCCCGCCAAGAACGAGGACTTCCTGCTCACCCGCGCACAGGCCGAGCGCCTGGACATCGTGGAAGGGCCCGAAGGTCGTGTGGTGAAAGGCGACCGCACCGCGTATGACCGGGCCGTGGAGCAGCTCGCCCGGCATGCCCCGCTGGACAGCCTGCACCAGGTGATGGATGTGGAGAGCCTGATCGAACTGGCCTGCTTCGACCTGTGGACCGGTCGGGCCGACCACGACCTCAACATGCGTTGCTGGCGGCCCGCCCAGCCCGGGGGGCGCTGGCGCTGGGTGCTTTACGACATGGACCTGTGGGCCCCGCCGGAGGACCCCAGCGTGGACCGCATCGCGGAGACCCCGCTGCCTGCCGCGCCATACCTCGCCGCGCTCCTGGACCATCCACAGGTGCGCCCCCTGTTGCTGGCCCGAATGGCCATCCTGGCCGCCACCGTTCTGGAGCCGCGCGCCGCAGCGGCCCTGGCCGACAGCCTCTTCGCGGCCCATGCCTCCCTGATGCGCGACGATCACGCCCTGTGGCGTCACCGCATGGACCTGCCCACGCCCGAGGAGACGCACGCCGCGCTGCGCGCGCACGCCCACCTGCGTTCGCGCCACCTGTTGCGCGACCTCGCCCGTCGCACGGGCACCACCCTGCGATCGGTGGCGCTGCACGCGCCGGACCCGCAGGAAGGCCGGCTCTTGGTGGATGGCATCGCCCTGTCCCCGGGCACGCATGGCATCACGGCCTTCGCGGGGGCGTCATTGCGCGTCCAGGCCCTGCCCGCTCCGGGCTTCCGGTTGACGGGATGGAAGGGACGTCCGGGCACGGCCACGGAGCTCCTGGTGGACCCGGCCGACGACGGACCGGTGCGGCCGCTCTTCGCCCCGGTGGGCTCAGGCGGGCACGGCCTGCAATAGCCCGGTGAAGAGCGCCACCCCGTCCGTGTTGCCCAAGATGGCCGCTGCCGCACGCTCCGGGTGCGGCATCATGCCGAACACGTTGCGGCCCGCGTTGCACACCCCGGCGATGTGGTCCAGGCTGCCGTTGGGGTTGGCCTCATCGGTGATGCGGCCTTCGGCGTCGCAATAGCGGAACAGCACCTGGTCCTCGTCCTTCAACCGCTTGAGGCCGGCCGCGTCGATGTGGTAGCGGCCCTCGCCATGGGCGATGGGGATGGTGAGGGCTTTGCGGGTGATGGCCGCGGTGAGGGGTGTGCGCTTGGTGGCGGGGGTGATGTGCACATTGCGGCAGATGAAGCGCTGACCGCTGTTGTGCAGGAGCGCGCCAGGGAGCAGGCCGGCCTCGCACAGCACCTGGAATCCGTTGCACACGCCCAGCACGAGGCCGCCCTTCCTGGCATGCGCGGCCACCTCCTGCATGATGGGCGAGAAGCGCGCGATGGCCCCGCTGCGCAGGTAGTCGCCGTAGCTGAAGCCGCCGGGCAGCACCACCAGGTCGCAACCGCGTAGGTCGTGCTCCTTGTGCCAGAGCCGCTGCACAGGTCCGCCACCCTGGGCCTCCAGCACCTGGATCATGTCCTCATCGCAGTTGGACCCGGGGAAGATGACGACGCCGCACTTCATGACCGAATGGACCGCGCCTGTGCGCTGGAGGCCCAAAGGTATTCAGCTCCACCATGGGCCGGCCACGGCCGCCACCAGCAGAGCGGCCACGGCAAGCTCCGCAAGCCACAGGCGCCGCGTGGCCTGCAAGGGGTAGCTCAGCACCACCGCCAGCGGACAGGCCACCAGCACGGCAGGCAGCGGGTGGCCGAGCACGGCGGCGAAGCCCAGCAGCAGCAGGCAGGCGAACGCAAAGGCCAGGAAGGAGGCGCGGGCGTTCTTCTCGCGCATGATGCTGCGCTGGTACACCCTGGCGAGGACGGGCATGGCCACCAGAAGGAGCGCGGCCACCAACGTCGGCGCCACGCGGTCGCGAAGCGCATGCAGGACCAGCGGTCCGGGTGTGCGCAGGGCGAGCGTTCCCATGGGGGCCCAGGTCGCGACCCCGGTGAGCGCCACCACGCCCCAGACCACCATCAGCACCACCATCGCGCCGAGCAGGGGCACCACGTAATCGCGCCAGCCGTAGGGCCGCATCACCGCCGCCGAGGCCCACAGCACCACCACCATGAACACGTACGGGAAGTGCAGCAGGGCGGCCACACCGATCAGGCAGCCCGCGTCGAACAAGGGGCCCAATGCGCGGGTGCGGCCCTGCGTGCCCCAGGCGATGCGCAGCGCCTGCAGCACGGCCGGCATGCCCAGCAGCGCGGGATCGGGCGCCATGCGCAACGGGCCCACGGCCAGCAGCAGCGGAAAGAGCAGCGCCGGCAGATGGTGGTGACGCTCGAAGAGCTCACGGTCGTTCGCCAGGCGGTCCAACTGAACGCCCAGCGCGAGGGTCGCCAGCACCCCGGCCAGTGGCGCGGTCCAGGGCCAGAGCGCGAAGGCCGTGGCGAAAGGCCCGTAACCCGGCATGTGGGGGCCCGGTGACACCGGTGCGCCGTGCACGAACAGGCCCGACCATACGGCCGGGGCCAGCACCAGCAGCCCCAACAGGAGCGCCGGCTGGTAGGTGCGGTAAGCGCGGACGAGCATGCGGATGGAGCGGGATCCTATCTTTGGCGGGCCTTAAGCACGCGCACCATGCAACAGATCTGGTTCGGCATCGGTCACTTCATGCAGAAGACCTTCGACTGGTTCCTGACGCCGTTCGGCTGGCTGCCGCCGGTGCTTTTCTCCTGCGTGTTGGGCTTCGGCGCCATCTACTGGATGCGTCTGCAGGGCCGGTACAACCGGAAGGCGAAGGAACAGGGCGGCATGCTCTGAGCGCTCCCCATCAGGCCTGCACCACACCGCTCTTCGTCGGCTGTCGCACCAGGTCGTGCCCGATGTCCGTGCGCAGCTGTCGCCCTTGGAAGGTGATGCCCGCGGCCTGCGTGTAGGTGTTCAGGATCGCGTGCTCCAGGTCCTTGCCCATGGCGGTGACCACCAGCACGCGCCCCCCGGCGGTCACCAGGCCCTGCGGGCCCTCGGCCGTGCCGGCGTGGAACACCAGCGCATCGCGCACCTCCTGTAGTCCGTGGATGGCGCGCCCCTTGGCCACCTCCCCGGGATAGCCCTCGCTGGCCAGCACCACGCTCACGCAGGTGCGGTCGTCCACGTCCACGTGGCGCTCGCTGAGGGTGCCGGTGGCGATGCCCTCGAAGAGGTCCATCAGGTCGCTGCGCAGCCGCGGCAGGATGGCCTCGGCCTCCGGGTCGCCCAGGCGCACGTTGTACTCGATCACGTACGGCTCGCCGCCCACGTTCATCAGCCCCATGAACAGGAAGCCCTGGTAGGCGATGCCCTCCTGCTGCAGGCCGCGGATGGTGGGCGCGGCGATGCGGTCGTGCACCTTCTGCATGAAGTCCTTGTCGGCGAAGGGCACGGGGCTCACGGCGCCCATGCCACCGGTGTTGGGGCCGGTGTCGCCGTCGCCGATGCGCTTGTAGTCCTTGGCCGCGGGCAGCATCTTGAACGAGCGCCCATCGGTGATCAGGAAGGCGCTGACCTCGATGCCCGCCAGGTGGTCCTCGATCACCACACGCTCACCGGCGGTGCCGAAACGGCCCTTCTCCAGCATGTCGCGCAGCACCTTCTCGGCCTCCTTGCGGTCGTTGGTGATCACCACGCCCTTGCCGGCGGCCAGGCCGTCGGCCTTCAGCACGTACGGCGGCTTCACCCGCTCCAGGTGCGCGATGGCCTCCTTCAGTTCGCCCTGGCGGAAGGTGCGGTGCGCCGCCGTGGGGATGTTGTGGCGGAACATGAACTCCTTGGCGAAGTCCTTGCTGCCCTCCAGGCGCGCGGCCGCGGCCCGCGGGCCGATCACCGTGATGTCCGCGAGCTTCGGGTCATCGGCGATGCGGTCGTGGAGGCCGTCCACCAGCGGGCCTTCGGGGCCCACCACCACGATGCGGATCCGGTGGTCCAGCAGGAAGCGGCGCAGCGCCTTGCCGTCGTGCAGGTCCAGGTCCACCAAGCGCCCGTGGCGGGCCATGCCCGGGTTGCCCGGGGCGATGTACAGGGCGTCGAGCAGGGTGCTCTGGGCCAGTTTCCAGGCCAGGGCGTGCTCGCGGCCCCCGCTTCCGATCAGCAGCACGTTCATGTCCGCTTCCCCTTTCGCACAAAGGAACGAAGCTTCGCCGCTGCGGACCGGCGCCTCTTATCAACAGCGCGGCCGCCCCGGTGGAGCGGCCGCACGGGCGTTGTTCACAGGTCGGTTCAGTGCGTGTGCTCCACGCGCTTGATGCTGCATCCGATGTTGCGCGTCACCGCCGGATCGATGGGCTTGCCCTCGGCCAGGTTGGTGATGGCGTTGCGCACGAAGGGCTGCTTCACGTCCGCGGCCTTCTCCATG
>JAEUSW010000335.1 GCA_016788285.1 Flavobacteriales bacterium | reverse complement strand
CAGCATGATGAGGCCCAGCAGCGTGAAGAGGCTGAGCGAGGAGAGGCTGAGGTTGAGCGCGAGGAAGGCACCGATCACCGCCACCGGGATGCTGAAGAGCACCACGAAGGGGTAGAGGAAGCTGTCGTAGAGCGCCACCATTACCAGGTACACGAGGATGAATGAGATGAGCAGCGCGCCACCCAGTGCGCCGAAGCTGTCGTTCTGCCGCTTCACATCGCTGCCCCAGGTGAGGCGCACGCCCTCGGGCAAGGGGTTCTTGCGGAGGTAGGCCACCACATCATCCGCCACGCTGCCCGAGCCACGTCCGAGCGCGTCTGCGGTGAGGGTCACGGCGCTCATGCGGTCCATGCGCTCCACCAGGGCGGGCGGCTCGTGGCGCTCCACGGCGGCGAACTGTGCCAGGCGCACGGGCATGCCGGCCGCGTTCACGAACAGCAGGCGCTCCACGTCCTGCGCATCGCGCCGTTGGATGTCGTCCACGCGGATGCGGATGGGGGTTTCGATGCCCGCCTCGAACAGGCGCGCAGCATCGCTGCCGGCGAGGGCGTTGCGCAGGGTGGCGCCCACGGCGGCCGTGCTAAGGCCCAAGCGCGCCATGCGGTCGCGGTCCAGGTGTACCTGCAGTTCGGGCGCCCCGCTCTCGATGCTCAGGCGGACGTTGTTGGCGCCGGGGATACCGGAGAGGGTGTCCTTCAGCACCTGTGCGGTGCGCATCACAGCGTCGCGGTCCGCACCGCTGAGGGTGATCTCCACCGGTGCGCTGCGGGGCACCAGGCCGATGGTGGCCATGGTGATGTCCACGCCGGGGAACTGGCGGAGCAGGTCCGCACGCAGGGCCATCATGGTGGCCTCGGTGCTCTGGCCGTTGCGGGCCTCCTTGGGCACCAGGTCGATGGTGAGCTCCGAACGGTACTCGGCGCCCACGCCCATGCTGCCGATGCCGGTGCTGGGGCCACCCACGTTGCTGAACACGTTGGCCACCTCCGGCCGTTGCAGCAGCTGGGCCTCCAGGTCGCGGGTGCGCAGGTTGTTCTCCTGCAGGGGCACCTGCTTGTCGTATTCCAAGGTGAGGCGGAACAGGCCCTGGTCCCCGGTGGCGATGAGCTCCTTGGTCATGATGCCCTGTTTCATCACCGCTCCGGTGGCGATGAAGAGCAGCAGCACGATGCCGAGGAAGGCCGCGCGGTGGCCCAGCACCCAGCGCAACTGCCGGGCGTACCAGTCGTTGAGCCGGTCCAGCGCGTGCTCGAAGCGGAGCAGAAAGCGCGCCCAGGCGGTGGTGGGCTTCAGGTCCTCACGCTGGCCGATGCGGGAGGCGAGCCAGGGGGTGAGCGTGAAGCTGACGAAGAGGCTCATGAGGGTGGAGACCACCACCACCACGCTGAACTGCTTGAGCAGGTCGGCCACGAAGACCTGCACGAAGATGATGGGCAGGAAGACCACCACGTCCACCAAGGTGATCGAGAGCGCCGAGAAGCCGATCTCCGCGCGGCCGGTGAGCGCGGCCTGCCGCTTGTCCATGCCTTTATCCAGGTAGCGCTGGATGTTCTCCAGGATCACGATGCTGTCGTCCACCAGGATGCCGATGATGAGCGACATGGCC
>JAEUSW010000299.1 GCA_016788285.1 Flavobacteriales bacterium | reverse complement strand
TCGAAGCGCAGCGACAGGTCCGCGGTGGTCATCATCGGCGGATGCTTCTTGGTCTTGTCGTGCGCATCGGGGATCATGTGCTCCGGCTTGCAGTCCTTGGCCACCCACTGGTGCGCACCGGCGGGGCTCTTGGTCAGCTCCCACTCGTAGCCGAAGAGCATGTCGAAGTAGCCGTTGTCCCACTTGGTGGGGTTCGGCTTCCACGCGCCTTCGATGCCGCTGGTGATGGTGTCGACGCCCTTGCCGCTGCCGTGCCTGCTGATCCAGCCGAAGCCCTGCGCCTCGATGGGCGCGCCTTCGGGCTCCACGCCCACCAGCGCCGCATCACCGGCGCCGTGCGCCTTGCCGAAGGTGTGACCGCCGGCCACCAGGGCCACGGTCTCCTCGTCGTTCATGGCCATGCGCTTGAAGGTCTCGCGCACGTCGCGGCCGCTGGCCACGGGGTCGGGGTTGCCGTTGGGGCCCTGCGGGTTCACGTAGATCAGGCCCATCTGCACGGCCGCGAGCGGGTTCTCCAGGTCACGCTCGCCGCTGTACCGATGGTCGCCGAGCCATTCGCGCTCCGCGCCCCAGTAGATGTCCTCCTCGGGCGCCCAGATGTCCTCGCGACCACCGCCGAAGCCGAAGGTCTTGAAGCCCATGCTCTCCAGCGCGACATTGCCGGCGAGCACCATGAGGTCCGCCCAGCTGATGCTGTTGCCGTACTTCTGCTTCACGGGCCACAGCAGGCGGCGCGCCTTGTCGAGGTTGCCGTTGTCCGGCCAGCTGTTCACCGGGGCGAAGCGCTGGTTGCCGGTGCCCGCACCGCCGCGGCCGTCGGCCGTGCGGTAGGTGCCGGCCACGTGCCAGGCCATGCGGATCATGAGGCCGCCGTAGTGGCCCCAGTCGGCGGGCCACCAGTCCTGCGAGTCGGTCATCAGCTTGGTGAGGTCCGCCTTCACGGCCTTCAGGTCGAGCTTCTTGAACGCCTCGCGGTAGTTGAAGTCCGGGTCCATCGGGTTGGACACCGGCTGGTGCTGGTGCAGGATGCCCAGGTTGAGCGCATTGGGCCACCAGTCGCGGTTGCCGGTGCCGCGGCCCGCGACGGGGAAGCGCTGCGCGCCATGCATGACAGGGCACTTGCCACCTCCGCCGGTGGGATGGCCGGCCTCCAGGGTGGCGTGGGGATGATCGTGTGACATGGGTTGAGAGGGTTGGTCCGTGCGTTGGGAACGCGCTCGAAAGGTGGGCGCGACCGTGCGAAGCTACCCTGACGAACATCATCGACGGTTTCGATAGTTTCGATGCCTGTATCGACAGCATCGAATGACCCTGCAGCAGCTCCAGTACATCGTGGCCGTGGCGGACGCCGGTCAGTTCAGCAAGGCCGCGCGCCAGTGCCACGTCACCCAGCCCACGCTCACCATGATGGTGCGCAAGCTCGAGGATGAACTGGGCGTCACCATCTTCCAGCGCAAGGCCCAGCCCGCGCGGCCCACCACCGAGGGCGCCTCGTTGATCGACCAGGCGCGGGTGGTGCTGCGCGAGGCCGGCCAGCTGAAGGACCTGGTGA
Source organism: Flavobacteriales bacterium (assembly GCA_016788285.1). GTDB lineage: Bacteria > Bacteroidota > Bacteroidia > Flavobacteriales_F > PHOS-HE28 > PHOS-HE28. The sequence goes on along the minus strand of JAEUSW010000299.1, from coordinate 1,158 downwards.
AGGAGCTGCGCACGGGCACCGCGGGCACCTACCGCATCGGCATCCTGCCCACGCTGGCGCCCTACCTGCTGCCGCTCTTCCTGGCGCGCTTCGCGGAGGCGCACCCCGAGGTCCGGCTGGCGATCGATGAACGCACCACCGGCCGCATCCTCAAGGCACTGCGCAGCGGCCAGCTCGACATCGGCATCCTCGCCGGTCCGGTCGAACGCGACGACCTCGAGGCCATCACGCTCTTCCACGAGCCCTTCCTGGCCTACCTCCCCGAACGGCATGCCCTGCTGAAGCGCAGGCGCATCGCCGCGAAGGACCTGCGGAGGACGCCGCTCTGGGTGCTGAGCGAGGGGCATTGCCTCCGCGATCAGGTGCTGCGCGTGTGCCAGCAGCCCAGCGCGGCCGGCCACGACAACATCCATTACAGCACCGGCAGCATCGAAACGCTCAAGCGCATGGTCTCGAGCGGCAGCGGCATCACCCTGGTGCCCGAGCTGTCCGTGGGACCGGACGAGAAGAACGTACGCCGCTTCGAAGCGCCCGAGCCCGTGCGCGAGGTGGTGATGCTGGTGCGGAGACCCTTCGTGCGCCGCAAGGCGCTCACCGCCCTGGCGGACGCGATCACCAGTGCCGTGCCCCGACGCTTCCGGTCGCTCGAGCGCGACGTGGTACCGGTGGAGGTGTGAACGCGTGGGCTCGACCGCTCACCCCATCCCCTTCCGCATCGCCAGGGCCACCGCCTCGGTGGCGCTGTTCACATGCAGCTTGTTGTACACGCGGTTCACGTGGGTGTTCACGGTGCTGAAGCTGATGCCCAGCTCCGCCGCGATCATCTTGTAGCTGTAGCCCTTCACCAGCCAGCTGAGGATCTCGTGCTCGCGATCCGTGAGCGCGAACTCGTCCTTGACATCGGCCTTGGGCGGATGCTGCTTGGAGAACTCCAGCACTTTGCGCGCCACGGCGGGGCTCATGGGCGCACCGCCTTCCATGGCCTCCACGATCCCCTCCAGCAGCTTCTTCAGCGGTGTCTGCTTCAGGAAGTAGCCATCGGCGCCGGCCCGGATGGCGTTGAAGATCTTGTCGTCGTCCTCGAACACCGTGCGCATGAGGATCCGCAGCGTCGGGAACCTCTGGCGCAACAGGGCCACGCACTCGATCCCGCTGGCG
>JAEUSW010000270.1 GCA_016788285.1 Flavobacteriales bacterium | reverse complement strand
TTCGCTCACCGATACGGACAACCTGCGCGCCCACGTGGAAGCCGCGCTGAGCATCCCCCTGAAGAAAGGCTTCGCGCTGCGCCAGGCCGTGAACTGGAGCTACGAAAGCGTGGTGCAGCAGCGCAACACCTACGAGGACCTCCTGTGGACCTTTGGACTTAGTTACCAGAAACCATGAACATCATGAGCCGACATGCCTTGAACTGGTTCGAACTTCCGGCCCTCGACCTCGACCGCGCCCACACGTTCTACCACACCATCCTCGGCGGCCATGTGCGCATGGGCACCTTTGGCGAGGCACCGCTCGTCCTCTTCGATGTGCCGTTCCAGACAGGGGAAGCCGTGGGTGGGGCCTTGGTGAAGCGCAACGACCTCAAGCCGACGACCGACGGCCCCATCATCTACCTCAACTGTTTCGGTAAGTTGGCGGCGGTGGTGGGCCGTGTGGTGCGGGCCGGAGGTCAGGTCGTCGCACCCGAGTTGAACTTGGGCGCCTTCGGGCTTCAGCGCGATCATCATCGACAGTGAAGGCAACAAGGTCGGACTCATCAGCAACGAAGCATGACCATCACCATCATCGGCGCCGGCAACATCGGCGGAACGCTTGCGGAGAAGTGGAAGGCCGCAGGACATGACATCCTCATCGGTGCCCGCAACCCCAACGACGCGGAGACCTTGACCTGGGCGCAGGGCATCGGTGTGCGCGTACTGTCCATCCCGGAGGCCGCGGACCAGGGCGAGGCCGTGCTGATCGCCACGCCGGGCAAGGTGGTGGCGGACCTCGCCGCATCGCTCGGCACCGCATTGAGCGGCAAGCCGGTGATGGACGCCACCAACATGGCCGGTCCGCTCGGCACCGCGCCGGGCTTCGACGCCTTGAAACGCGCCGGCGGGGATGTGGTGAAGGTCTTCAACTGCACGGGCTGGGAGAACCTCGCCGACGTGCGCTACGGGGACCAGGTGGCCGACATGTTCATGGCCGGCGGCAGCGAAGGCGCGAAGGCCACCGTGCGTGACCTGGTGAAGGCCGTTGGTTTCACGGAGTGCCACGACCTGGGGGCTGATGACAAGGTGCCCATCCTTGAGGGCTTCGCGCTGGTCTGGATCGACCTGGCGATCTTTCAGAAGATGGGGCGAGGCATGGCTTTCAAGCTGCTGCGGCGCTGAGACCGGTAACGCTCACTTCGCGCGCATCTTGTTGCCCTTGGCCTCGTGCGTAAGCTCGCATAGGCCCAGAGCTTCCATGAGCGGTGGCAGGTACACGCCGAAGCGCCCGCGCAGGCCTTTCTTCAGGCCGTACCAGCCGTTCACAGGATTCTTCTCGCTTCGGCCCCAGGCTTCCACGGTGCCTTCCTTCGCGGGCTTCTGCTCGTCGGCACCGCCCAGCTCCATCCAGTCGCCGTGCTTCTTCAGCATCGCGTGCAGGTCATTGATGCAGCGGATGTCGTACAGCAGGACGGTCTTTCCGACGGTGCATACGAGCACCTCGTTGCCATCCTTCTCTTCAACATGCATGGTGTAGTCCGATGTGCCTGGAGGGGTCTTCAGCTTCCAGGGCTTGTCCTTGGTGCGCTTTTCCATGGTTGTTGGTGTTAAGGCGGGGCATCTTCCGCCCGTGCGGGATCAGTGGGCTTTGTTCTGGATCAGTTCGGCCTCCTTCTTCAGGTCGGCCGCGAAGGCGTCGAAGCTGGCATCGAATGAAGGAATGTGCTTCGCATACATGGGGAACATGAGCCCGCCGATGCGCTCGTGCATGGTGAAGGTAACGGTGCCGTCGTCGTTGTTCTTCAAGGTGTAGGTGCGCTTACCCTTACCATCGCCCCAAACAAGCTTCTTCGCGGGTTCGAATTCCTTCACCTTGAGCTTGAAGCTGCGCTTGGCGTCGAGGGTAGAGCGAAGGACGATCTTCTCGTCCAACGCAATGTTACCATTGATCGAAGTCACCGTAGAGTTCCAGCGCGGATAGTCTGCGGCGTTGGTGAGCAGGGCCCAGATGATGGCCTCGTCGGCGCGGATCACCGTGCTCACGGTGGTCGCGCGGTGGAATGTGGTCCGGTTGGTGGTGGCTGGGCGCTGGGCGGAAAGGCTGGCGGTAGTGATCATGGCGAGGGTCGTTAAGAGGAGTTTAATGGGTGTGTTTGCCTCTTTGACGACCCTGCACAGCGGAACGATAGGATTCCGGAGAAAAAAGTTCGAAAGGCCCGCCAACAAAGAGGTTCAGGCGGTGTCCAGGTGCCTGTCCATCACCTTCCGATCGAATTCCAGGTGGTGAAGCTGGAGCTTAGCGGCGGGTGAGGTGAACGGGTCCAGGTCAGCGATCACCTTCATGCGCAGGTCGAAGAGATGCTCCTTGTCCTTCTTCGCGGCGTCGCGCACCATCTGGATCTTCACGGCCTCCTCCTGCGCGTTCTGCTTGGGGTTGAAGATGCCGTTGAGCTCCGTGCATTGGTGGCACACGCCTTCCTTGTTGATCAGCGCGCACCGCTTGTCGAAGACCTCGATCATCCGGCTGCGCCCCGTGTGCAGCCAGTACTTGACCATCGCCTCGGTGTTGTGCATGATCCCAGCGATCTCCTTCACACTGAATTCGTACACCTCCTTCAGCATCAGCGCGAGCTGCTGTTCCAGGGGCAGTGACCGGCTCACGCAGGTGAAGCAGAACGCAATGTGCTCTCGGATCTCGAAGTGGCCCTGCGGTGAGGTCTGCCGGATGGTCATGGCCTCCCGGAAGAAGTCGGGGTCCTTCATCGCGGCATCCTTGCAGATGTCGCCCACCTCCTCCGGCCAGCGCTTCAGGGAACGCAAGTGATCGCGGGCGATGTTCTGGGCGATCTCGAAGAGCCAGGTCTTCAATGAGCTTTCGCCCTTGAAGCCCGCAAGGTTGCGCTGCGCCTTGATCCAGGTCTCCTGGGCGATGTCCTCCGCCTCCTGCCGGTTGCCGGTGATGCGCACGATGTAGGACTTCAATGCGGCTTTGCATCGTTCGAACTCGCGGGTGAGGTCGTCAACGGTGGGTGACATGGTCAACCAAGATATCGATGGCGACCGGACCAGGGACCCGACCCGGGATACGCCTCCTCCATGTGCGGACGGCGATGTGTGCGGCCCGTGTACGCGGCGCGATGCTCAGGCAGGGACTTTCGCACACTACACCAACAGGCACATGGATCTCTACCAGCAGGTCTTCGAGAACAACAGGCGGTGGGTGGCCGACAAGCTGGCCGTCGACCCCGCCTATTTCGACAAGCTCGCCCAGGGCCAGCATCCGGAGTTCCTGTACATCGGCTGCAGCGACAGCCGCGTGACCGCAGAGGACCTCATGGGGCTGCAGCCCGGCCAGGTGTTCATCCACCGCAACATCGCCAACCAGGTGGTGCCGTTGGACGGCAATGTGAACGCGGTCGTGCAGTACGCCGTGGAGCATCTGCGCGTGAAGCACATCGTGATCTGCGGGCACTACAGCTGCGGCGGCGTGAAGGCGGCCCTGGAGCCGAGCGACATGGGGCAGCTGAACAACTGGCTGCAGACCCTGCGCGACGTGTACCGCTTGCACATGGCCGAGCTCGATGCCATCTCCGATGAGCGTGCGCGCTTCGACCGGCTGGTGGAGCTGAACGTGCTGGAGCAGTGCATGAACGTGATCAAGCTTGACCACGTGCAGAAGCGCTGGTACAAGGAGCGGCTCCCGATGATCCACGGCTGGGTCTTCGATGTGCGCACCGGCCAACTGAAGGACCTCGGTCTGAACACGGAGCAGGAGTTCATGTCCATCCGCAAGGTGTACGACCTGAAGCCGACCGTCTGAAGCGCGGACCGACCTACTTGCTCTGGACGCCTTCGCGTTCCAGCTCCGCCACGATGCGCGCCGCGTTCGCGTTCTGCGGGTTCATCGCCAGGGCGCGCTTGTAGTTCCGCAAGGCCTCCTGCTTCTCGCCCAGCTTCAGGCAGGCTTCCGCGTAGCTGTCGTACACGTTGGCGCTCTTCGGGTACAGCTGCATGTTCACATGGAAGATGTCCTGACCCTGCTTGACCTTGCCTTCGTTCATCAGCTGGTAGCCGAGGTTGTTCAGCCACTCCTCGTTCACCGCCGGGTCGGTCGGGCTCAGCGCGGAATAGGCTCGAACAGCGGCATCCCGGTCCCCGCGTTCAATGGCCTCGAAGGGGATGTGCTCGTCGTCCTTCATGCGGCGCAGTGTTCCGTAGCTGGTGGCGTCGATCGCGTCCATCACCTGGATGGTCATCGCGCCCGTGGAGTCCTTCACGAACTTCCGGAAGCGCTCGTCCAGGCGGCTCACGAAGACGTTCCCGCCGATGTGCGCGAGCTCCGCTTCATCCTCCCCAATGGGCTTGCGGTACAGCTTGCCCGCGCGGCCGGTGATGGTCACCAGGTCATCCGTTCCCACGCGGTAGCGGCCGGCGAACTCGTTGAGCGCGGCGCTGGTCAGTGGCTGTGCCTTGTGGCGCGGAACGAACGCGGGCCAATCGTAGGCCGTCGCGATGGAGCGTATCACCTCACCCATGAGGTCCGGCTGGTTCGCGTTGATGAGGATCACCGCGCCTTTTCCCTGGCTGACATGCCCGTAGATCAGGCCGCAGAAGCCCTCGTTCCAACCGCCGTGCTGGAAGTAGCGCTCGCCGCGCTTGTCATCCAGGCTCATGCCCACGGCCCCGTATGGCTCCAGTAATGGGCGTGTCATCCATTCGGCGGATCTCTTCTGGAGCACCGTGCCACTATCCATCATCGCCCGTTGCAGTTCGATCACGAAGCGGGCGAGGTCGTTGGCGGTGGTCCACAGGCCATCCGGTGAGAGCTCCGGGTACACATGCCACTTGCTCTTCACAGATGACCGGTCCGGCAGGTATCCGCTGGCCGCGTTCCTGGTCCATGCTTCCGGAAGCGGCTGCTGGTAGGTGCTGTGTGACATGCCCAGCGGTTCGAGCACGAGATCATCCATGTGTTGCGGGATCGTCCCGCCTTTCACATCCAGCACCACTTGAGAGGCCACGCAATAGCCACCACCCGAGTAGCGCCAGGACGTGCCAGGTACCTGGTCGACCACGATGGCGGGGGTGTTCGCTGGGACCTCCCCCTTAAGGATCTGCATCAGGCTGGGCAAGGGCCCGCCGGGGACATAGCCGGGAAAGCCATGCACCGTCGTTCCCGCCACGTGGCCGAGCAGGCGCCTCAGCGTGACCTTCTCCGTTGTCGTGAATTCGTTCTCCGGCAGCTTCCACGACGTGAGCAGCGTGTTCACGTCCGCATCGATGTCCAGTGCGCCCTGCTCGGCAAGCTTCAGCACGGCCATGGTGAACACCGGCTTGCTGATGGACGCCGCTTGGAACAAGGTGCTGTCCGTGACCGGGCGCATGCTGGTGCTGTCCATCACGCCGTAGCTCCTGGCCCAAGCGACCTTGAAGTCGTTGATGATGGCGATGCTCATGCCCGGCACGCCGTAGTGCTTCATCCGTTCCTCGATGGTCCAGGTGCTGTCGCCCTCGATCACCACCGGTGTGCAGAGCCCGGTCTCCACGTGGCGGCGAAGGAACTCGTTGGGGTCGTCGGTGCGCGTGGGACGGTGGCAGGCCGTCGCGAGGAGGATGAGCGCGATGATGGTATACCGCATGGATGGGGCTGATCGTGGACGAAGGTGGCTCATGGCGGACGCTTCCGGGGGGGGTGAGGGAGCAATGGTTCACGTCCTCAGCTCGAATGCCGCCGTCATCCTGGCCTTCCCGTTCACCAGCACCTCCACCGCATGCGGGCCGGCATGGTGCTTCCGGGTGCTGAGGTCTACGAAGCGTTGGCGTTTGGTGATGTTCGTTGAGGCCTTCGGGCCGAGTTCCAGCTCCTTCAACTTGAACACCTTTCTCGACGTGCCGCCGCTGGCCTTGCGGTAGTGGATGGCATAATCGATGACGAGTGGCTGGGGGCGCGCGTCTTCGGAAGTCACCAAGAAGGAGAATTCCAACGTCTCCCCGAGCTTCAGGCGCTTCGTGGAAAGCTCAAGGTCATCGACCCGCACCTTCGCTTTGCCGTCGAAGGCGAAGAGCGCGAGCGCATCAACGTGCCCGGCCTTGATCAGCGTGCGGCTGGCGTGCTTCGCGATCCACGCGGTATGCGGGTGCGTGCGGTCCCACGATCGCAGGACATCGATCATGTAAGCCGCATGGTCCTTGCTGAAGTCGTTCAAATGGCTGGCCACGGACTTGCGCACGTAGAGCGAATCATCCGAGCGCAACCGCTCCAGGATCGGGGTGGTGAGCTTCGGGTCCTTCAACACGGCATCCAACCGGAAGGACCACGGCAGGCGCGGCCTGCTGCCTTCCGATGCCAGGCGGCGCACGTGCTCGTTGTCGTCCTCAGCCCAAGCTCGCATCACCTTCAGCGTTCCCTTCACATCGCGTCGGAAGAACTCACGCACTGCGAACTCGGAGGAACCAAAGCTGGTGAAGTGCTTCAATGCATCGAGGGAGAAGGCAGGGTCATCGTGCCCGAACCGCCCGACGAAGTCCGGATAAAGCAGCGCGGTGTAGCCCCGTGGCATGTGGGGCGCAACATCCCGCAGGATGCTCACCGCCTTCCTGAGGTCGGCGGGGAGGTGCGCTCGGAGCGTGATGCTCGCGTGACGCAAGCGGGCGTTGAGTTCACGTCCATCGTTGCCATCGAGAAGGTCCTTCACCAGGGCTGCGCGTTCCACCTTGGGTGCGGCGATCTCCACCTCGTTCGCCAGGCGCTCGAAGTACGCCGCGTTGAACATCTCCTTCAGGGGTTCGGCCATGGCACGAAGATGAGCGGTCAAGGGCATTCCGTCCGGTCATGCTCCATGCCCCTTGGAACCTCGATCCTCGCGGTCGAGGACGTGAACGGTCGCCCGCCCGAACCCGTGGCCGCGCAGTTCACTCCATGACGAACCGGGCGCTCCAACGCCGCCCATGGCGGTCCATGAGGACCAGTACATAGGCCCCCGCGGCGAGGTGGTGGACCGGTGCGCGCAGCACTCCATCGCCTTCAGCCCGAAGTGACAGTGGGATCCGTCGGCCATCCACGCTCACGGCCCACGCGACGGAGGCGGCGATGCCGTTGGACAAGGCGATGGTCAGCTCGGAGGACGTGGGCACCGGGAAAACCCGCAGATCGGCATCCGTGCCGTCGGGTTGCAGCATGGCCACATCCGTGACGATCACCGTAGCGTCCGGTGTACGGATGGGCGGGTTGAAGTCGAAGAAGATGTCCGCCTGGTCGGTGATCTGCTGCCCCACGAACAGGCCCGGCCCCGGCTTGATGCGGAAGCTCACATGACCATGGCTGCCAGGCTCATCGCTCGTGCTGTCGGGCAGGTTGATGTTGGTGAAGGTGAACGTCAGGAGGCCGTTGCCGGAGAGCGAGTATGTGCACGGGTGGGAGCGGGTCCCAAGCTCGAAGGTGCTGAGGTCGAGCGCTGCGGGGAGCGTGTCGCGCACCACCACGTTCGTGGCCTCCGCGCTCCCGGTGTTCTGGAAGTGGATGGTGTAATTCAGCACGGTATCGTTCAGCAGGTGGAAGTACGGGGACGGGCTCACCTCCATGATGTTCGGGTCGTACGCCCCCACGATGGAATAGGTCACTGTGGAGGTGTTGTTGACCAGGCTCACCTCGGCGCTGTCCTGGGTGAATGAGAAGGTGTAGGGGATGGCGGTACCGAGAAGCTGTGGGTCCGGTGGAGTGGAAAGGTCAACGGCGAGGATGCGCTGACCGTTCGGCCCCATGGCGGGCAGTTGCCAGGTGATGGTCTGACCGCTCACCTGTTGCGGGACAGGCACGGCGCCGAGGTAGGTGAGCTCTGGTGCGACGGTAAGTGTGGCCGTGATGGGACCGGTAGTGTGGAGGGAGTTGTTGGTGATGACCCCGTATGCGCGATGATCGAAGCCCGGTCGGGCGCGACCCGCGTTCACGAACGCCTGGGGGTCGAGCACCAGCGCGGGAGAGGCCGGATCGAACAGCATGGTCCAGGTCTTGAGCGAATCACGCACGACCATGAGCGTGTCATCGGTGATCTCCGCCGGCAGGCTGAGCGCGGTGGATGATGTTGTGCTAGGGCCGCCTGCACAACCCAGGTCGGCCGGGCTTGATGCCGTGAGCATCCCGGTCCAAGCCGATGAGCCGCTGTATACGTCGCCCGCGATCATCAAGGTGTCGCCGTTGGGCTGTTCGGCGCCCAAGAGTCGACCGCTGAGGCCGTAGCCGCCCACGGTCCGCGCTCCGAGGGCGGCCCCGCTCGCATCGGTCTCGATGAGCGCGCCCAGTTCGCCCAATAGCAGCAAGTGCCCGTTGGCCAGCTCACGCACACCCCCGTTGAACCACGCGTCCATGTGCGGATAGGGGTAGGTGCGGTGCCATAGGAGCTGGCCCTGTGCATCCATACGTGCCAGGTGCCATAGGCTGCCATACGTTTCGGACAGGAGGAGCACATCACCGTTCATGGCCCGTGCGGCCGGTAACCAATGGTGGGCCCAGCTCCGCTTCCAGAGCACCGTGCCCTCCGCGTCGAGCCGGGCCATGAAGGTGGAGGTCCCCACTTTCCAGCCTACGAGCGTGATCTCTCCGTTGGCCTCTACGAAGGCCTGCATGCCGTTGAACCCCATTGAGGCCCGGTAGCGCCTGGTCCAGACCGGCACCGCGGTGCCATCGAGCTTCGAAAGGCTGAGGCCTTGCGCTGTCCAGATGGGGAAGAGCCAGCCCCCGTCAGGCGTGCGGATCAAGCCGCGGGGAGTGGGGCTCATCACCGCCACCGAGTCGAGCATGTAGAACCGGGCCCACACAGGTGTGCCATCCGGGCCGAGCTCGGCGGCGTACATGTTGGTGTAGGAGGCCTGTTGCGGCATGAACCGACCGTTGATCACCGCTCCTCCCCCGGGAACGGGTGAGACGTTCACCGGATAAGCCCAGTTGCTGGGATCCATATGCTGGAAGTTGCTGTTCCAAGCCACTTGACCGTCGGCGGCCCAGCGCGTGGCGATCGGACCGGTGGGGGTGTTGAACAGGGCCAGCGTCAGTCCGCCACCATCAGGATGCAGCACGCCGTCGACCAGATTGTGGTCCTGTCCAGCGGGCATCGGGTTGGCCGTGGTGGTGCACAACTGGGCATGTGCTATGCAGCAGTTCGCAACGGCGAGGAGGGCGAGCGGGCGGATCATGGTCGGCGGGCTTTACACAAAGCTCTTGCGGAGCGGGGCGGCCGGGTTCGGCCCCGCTCCTGGATCTTCACAGGAGCCCGTTCATGGCTCACACCCGTCACCCGCCCCGCTCAACGGAAGAGCTCGATCACCTCGCCCTGACGTGGAATGATGAAGCGGCACCCGTCGCAGGGCGCAGGAAGGTCAAGCCCCTCGACCGTGGCGGCCTCATGGTGCATCACCACCACGGCTCGTGCATCGATGCGCTTGCCCTGTGCATGCACCGTGCGCAGCAGCCAGGGTGTGACGAAGGCCACCGCCAGGTCGCGGGAGGCCAGGAGGTGCGTGGGATCCTCGGTATCCCCCGAGAGGTACAGGCGGCGGCCCCGGATGGTCACGATGTACGAGGCATGGGGCATGTCCGCATGCGGTGTGGCCTGCGGATAGACATAGATGCCCCGGTCTTCGAGCCTCGAAAGGGCTTCGGCCTGCTCCGCTTCGGAACGGAACGGCGCGATGAGGTCCAGGCGGGTCGTGGCGAAGCGGCTGCTGTCGAAGTGGTCGAGGTGCCCATGCGTGATCAGGGCCGTTCCCCGGACGGAGGCCAGGTCGGCCGGCATCTCGTACGGGTCATAGCCTGAGTAGCCGGGCTGGTACGGGAAGTCGGTGAACAGCGTCCAGTCCTCCAGTCCGATCCGGAACGCACAGTTGCCGATGAAGGTGGCGTTCACGCGTTGCGCGGACAGGTGCAACGGCAGTGCGGCCAGCAGGAGAAGGACGAGCGATGGGCGGGGAGGACGCATGCAGTGGCCGCTGGGTGAGGTGAACTGCGAAGCTACTCCACCACCACCGGCTGGTCCTTGGGATGCTTCACGCTGTACACGAAGCCCAGCTTGCGTGTGGCCTTGGGCTCCAGGCTGAAGCGCCAGGTGAGTCGCCCGCGCTGCTCGTCCACCGCGGCACCACCGGCGTCCTCGAGCTTCACCTCCACCTCGCTGCGCGGGCTCAACGGGTACTGGTCGTGCAGTTCCAGGTCCACCGCGGTGGACTTGGTGTTGCGCACCGTGATGTCCCATCCACGCGTCACCGTGCGCTTGCCACCGATCACCGCCTTGTCGTCGGAGCCCTTGCGGCGCGTGCGCTCCACCACCACGCCCTTGTCGCGGCCCAGGCTGATGTCCAGCGTGTCCTGCGGTCGGCTCAGGTCCAGATGGCTCTGCCCCACGAAGGTGCCCTCGAAGAACACGTTCGCCTGACCCGGCAGCAGGTTCAGGTCCTCCCATCCCGTGGTCCGCGCGTAGAGGAAGGCATCGGGGTCCAGCTTGGGCGTGCAGTAGTGCTTGTACAGCGCAGGGATGCTGTGCGTACGCACGCCGACGGTGTGCGCCTGCCCGTCGCTGGGCACGGTGAACGGCGCCTCGATGGCGAACTCCACGGTGGTGGTGCGGAACACCACGGTGTTGTTCACCGTGGTCACGGCGTCCATGTCCTCCGCCAGCATCCTCACATCGCCCATGGCGGCCGGTGGCGCTTCGCGGTACGCCTCCGCCTTGTGCTTCCTGGAGCTGATGGCGATGGACTCCAGCATCACCGGCTGGTCCAGCACCCACGGTTGCAGTTCGGGCATAACGCCGCCCTGCGTGGGGTTGCCACTGCTCAGGCCCAGGTCCACCTTGGTCCAGTCCTCGCCGGTGTTGTTCACCACCTGGGCCTTCATCAGCAGTTCGATGGGCTGCCCCACGGCCTTGGCCCGCAGGTCATAGGCCGGGGTCCACCCGGCGCTGCGTACGAAGTAGCCCAGCGTGAAGGTGGCCGCCACCTCCGCCGGACTGTCCAGCTCCACCACCACCTCGCTCGTGGGGCGCGGGGCCTGGGCCTGCAGCGTGCCGAGCTGCTGCCGCAGCTTCTCGGCCTCCTCATGGATGGCCTGCTTCTTCTCCTCCTGGGCCACCCAGCCGGCCTTCATGGCCTTCATCCGTTCGCGGACGTAGTCGTTCACGGCCTGCAGTTGCGCGGCGGTGAGCCCGTTCTGCTGCCCGCCCACCGTGCTGTTCTTCAGCAGCAGCTGTTCCTCGTTCACCCATACCTGTTGCAGCCCGTTCTCGATGTTCCAGTCGTGCTCCAGCTTCTTGATCCGCGCCTTCAGCTCCTCGATCTCCTGCTTCTTGGGGCTTTCCGTGAGGTAGTTGATCCGGTGGTTGACGCTGAGGATCGTGTAGCCGCCCTTCCCGGTCACCTGGATGCTCATGGGATCCAGCTCCTGGCTGAGGCCGCTGAACACCAGCGTGGTGCGCCCGACCGGTACGGTGGTCGTGGCGGACCGGCTCACCTGCGCGCCGCTCAGGAACACCTTGGCGGCGGTGATCCGGCTCGTGACGGGTCGTTCGCCCTCGACGGCGTGCAACAGGGTGGTGGAGATCAGCAACGGGAGCAGGAGCGTGCGCATGGGTGGGTTCTCGATGCAAAGGAAGGCACCGCGACACCCCCCTGTACACGCGGCGTGCCGATCGGTTCAACGTACGAAGGGCCGCCCCGTTCGGAGCGGCCCTTCCCAGGATGTCCCGGCGGTTCCGCCGGTCGGCTCTTCGCCTTAGGGCTTCACGAACCGGGTGGTCCAGGCCCCGTGCTCGCCGGTGATCCGGAGCAGGTAGCTCCCGCTCGCCAACGCGCTGACGTCCCAGCTGCGGTGCGCGGTGGAGCCTACGCTCCACGTGCTCAGGTCGGCCACCACGGATCCGGAGAGGTCGAGCACCTGCAGGCTCAGGGTGCGGGCCTTGTCGGTCGTCAACCGCAGGCCGAGCTGGTCGGTCACCGGATTGGGGAACAGCAGCAGGTCCGTGACGCCTGGAAGCTCCTCCACCGCGGTGGTGAAGGAGAACTCGGTGCTCAGCGGCACCGACCAGGAGCCGTTCACCCCGCTGAACCGGATGGTGAACACATGGATCCCATTGGTCGTGTTCACGGGCAGGTCCGCGATCAGGTCCACCACATCGGCCGGACCGAGGCTCCCGTTCTGGCTGTTCGCGATGTCGTCATCGATCCAGTATTGATAGCCGTTCACCAGGCCGCTGTGCGCGGTGAAGTACTGGGTCCGGGGCACGGTGTACGAGCCGTCGGCGTCCGTGAACTGGATGGTGACCGTGTTGAAGGCCTTGGTCAAGGTACCGGGATCGATCAGGGAATTAAGGTCCGCCACCTGGGCCGGCCCCACAGTGCCGGTGATGAGCGAGCCGATGTCATCGTTGACCCAGTACCGGTAGCCCACGATGTCATGCCCACCGCGGACGAACAGTTCGGTGGAGGGCACCGACCAGACGCCATCGGTGTCGCGGAACTGGAAGCTCACGCGGTGATGGCCGGGGCCCATCGCGCCGGTCGGCCACGCCGTGGTGAGCACGAGCTCATCGGTCGCGGAAACGGTGGTGGTGACCGCATTGGCGATGGCGTCATCGAACCAGTACCGGTAGGAGTCGATCTGTTGGGCCTGCGTGGCGCAGAGCGCGGTCGCCGCAGGCAGAAGGAGGAGGTTGCGCATGTGCTTAGTGGGATTGTGCGGCTACTCGGATGTTCACTGGCAGGGTGCCGTCGGTGTTTGTCGCCGGGGAAATGACCGCGTCGCGGTAGTGCGGATTATAGGGCACACCACCCGCTTTGTAGGGGGACGAAGTGCCATGGATGCCCGCATCGGTCCCGTCCGTCCCGAAGGCCAGTCCAGGACTTCCGGGCGCCATATGCAGATCGTCCGTTAGTTCATAGAGCCCATTGGACTCGGCGATGAAGACGGTGGCAGGGTCCACGTTCGCGATGTTGTTCGTCAGCACTGCCCCGGGAGCGGAGCTGGCGATCGTGGAGTTCGGCGTGATGTTGTGCTCCAGCACGCAGTTCGCGCAACCATAGGTGGCATAGCCGCCGTTCGTTCGGATGAACGAATTTCTGATGATGGCCCCGTAGGTGTTCTGGATCGTACCGAGAACCACGCAGTTCTCTACGGTCAGGCCCCCGGCGAAGAAGGATACGACGGCGATCTGGTTGGATCCGTGGGCGAGGATGCTCCGCGTGACCGTTGCGGTGTGGTTCTCCCCCACGAGCAGGCCCAACAGGATGCACTCATCGATCAGCGTATTCGTGTTCGCCGACGGGGAATTGGGTTGGCCCAGCACCAGGTGCCTCTGGAACCAGCAGCGCTGGAACACGACATCCGTGGGTGCGTCGTTGTTGATGGTGTTCCCGAACATCACGCTCGTGGTGTTCGAGGATCCATCCCACTGGGTCCGGGTGAAGCGGATGCCCGTGAACGTGCTGCCCGACGCTTGCGTGAGGATGTACAGCGGCTCGTTGACGGTCACGCCGTTGAGGGTGGTGACGCCCGTCGTCTGGGCGCTGTCCGGAATGATGCCGGCCCCGATGAAGTGCAGGGGTTTGTCGAGCACCAGACCGCCGGTGTAAGGGAACGTGCCGCCGCTGAAGTAGAGTTTGTCATTGGGCTGTGCGGCAGCGACGGCCTGCTCGAGGTCCGTGAAGACCTGCGGCGCACCGGTGCCTTGCACCACGACACGGGGTAATTGGGCGCACGTGCTGGAGGCGACCAGACTGGCGGCGATCGTGAGCGTGAGGAACTGTCGGTCCATGTTCTGATGTTCGAATGTTCGGGTTGGATCGTACCGGCCGGTACGCCTGGTGTCAGAGCGCTTTCCGCGCCGCAGTGAGGAGGGCTGGCCGGTGAAGGGGCTCTACTGGGGTTGCGCGGCCACACGGATGTTCACCGGAAGGTCGCCATTGGGGTTGGTCGCCGGGGCGATGGTGGCCTGGCGGAAGTGCGGGTTGTAGGGCACGTTGCCGGGCTTGTACGGCGAGCTCGTCCCGTACAGGCCGATGTCCGTCCCGTCGTTGCCCGCGGCGACACCCGGGCTTCCGGGCAGCAGATGCAGGTCGTCCGTGAACTGGTAGGCGCCGTCCGTCTCGCTCACGAAGGTCATCGCCGGCGTCTGGCTGTAGATGGTGTTGGTCTCCGTGTTGCCACCCGAGTTGCTGAACATCCCGGTGCTGTTGATGATGCAGTTGGTGATCTGCACGCCGCCCACCTGCCAGAGGGGGGCACCGTTGTAGGTGAACACGCAGTTCCGGACGATCGCGTTCTGGGAGTTCTGGAGCCGCTGGCCCAGGATCACACTGTTGCTCAAGACAAGGCCACTGGGGCGGAAGATGTTGATCGGCCCGCCCTGGATCACGCAGCGGTCGATCGTGGCCGCACCACCGTAGGCCCCGACCCCATCGTAGAAGATGCACTCGGTGAATGTGCTGCTGGAGGTGGAGGGTTCCACCCACCCGAGGCGGACGTATTTGAGCGAGCACCGCTCGAACAACATGTCCACTGGATCATCGTCGGTACCGTCGTTCCCATAGTAGAGCTCGCCCCCCGGGTTGAACGAAATGCCGGTGAAACTGCTGCCGCTCGCACCGGTGGTGAAGATGAAGTCGGTGCTCCCGTTGGTCGTCAGGATGGTCGGCGTGGTCACGCTGGTGCTGTCCGGGTGGATGCCCGCACCGATGAAGTGCAGCGGGATGGTCAGCGTGAGGCCCGAGTCGGCCAGGAAGGTCCCGCCGCTGAAATAGAGCTTGTCGTCCGGTTGGGCGGCCGCCACGGCATCATAGATGGACGTGAACACCTGCGGTGCGCCGGTGCCTTGGACGACGATGCGCTGGAGCTGAGCGTGCACGGAGGGCCCCAGCAGCAGGGCACAGCCAAGAAGGAGGGTCGGTCGATGGATCATGTCGGTTCAGGGTTTGGTTCGTGTTCAAGTTCAGGCGCGTTCGGCCAGCATCCCGCACCGCAGCGCCATAGCCACGGCCTCGGTGTTGGTGCGAACGCCCAGTTTCGTGTAGATGTGGCGCAGGTGGGTGCTCACCGTCTGGAAGCCGATGCCCAGCCGGTCCGCGATCATCTTGTAGCTCAGGCCGGCCACCAGCGCCTGCAGCACCTGGTGCTCACGCGGGCTCAACCGCACCTCGGGGCGGGCATCGCGGCGCAACACCTGCACCTCCACCCGCTCCACACCGGGTTGCATCGGCACGCACGGCGGCCGGTTCAGCAGGCCGGCGATGAGCTCCTGCACCGGACCATCCACATCGATCAGATGACCGCTACGGATGATCGGCCCCTGGGGCTCGCCCTCGGGCAGGTCCACCACGGCGATCACGACGCGACGGACCGTGGTCCGGGTGCGGGACGAGGGGGAGGGGTAGGTCCGTTCCATGCCCCATCATCGGGATGGGTGGGGGAATGTGAACGATCCCGATCCCCGACGCGCCCGATCGTTCACATCCGGGACGCCTCCCCGATGTGCAACCAGTAAGCCCGGCACGCCCCATGGACCTCGACGCCCTTTCGCCGTATCATCGCGTGGTCGACCCGTGCGCACGCCAGCCCATACCCACCCTGCGGCCGACGACCGCCTCGGCGGTCTTCTGCGGAACGACCCCGCCAGCCTCCGCGCGCTCTACACCGCGCACTTCGGCCCGGTGCGGAGGTTCGTGCTGGCCAACAGCGGCACGGGTGACGATGCCCGTGATGTCTTCCAGGAGGCCATCACGGTCCTCTGGCTCCGCGCCCGCGAAGGCACCCTGGCCTCCGGCACCGACCCCGGGGCCTTCCTGTTCAGCATCGCCCGCAACAAATGGCTGGACACCGTCCGGTCCGCCGCCCACCGCCACATGAACGTCGTCCACGATCAACGTTCGCACCCGGCGGCCGTGGAGCCGGACGACGGCGTGGAGGAACGCCTTGCGCGGCTCCGCGCCATCTACGAGCAGCTGGATGACAAGTGCCGTACCGTGCTCGACCGGTTCTACTTCGAACGCAAGGACCTGGCGGCCATCGCCCAGGAGCTGGGGGTGGAGGAGGAGAGCATCCGCACCATCAAGTACCGCTGCATGATGAAGCTGCGCGCTCAACGCGGTGCCATCGGCGGTGATGACCACGATCGACCATGAGCCACAGCGCACCGGACCGACCGACCTTCGAGGCCATCGAAGCCTATGTGCTCGACCGCATGGGGTCGGAGGAGCGCGCCGCCTTCGAACGACGGCTGGCCGGCGATCCCGCCCTGCAGGCCGAAGTGGCCCTGGAGCGTGAGCACATGCTCGCCGTGGAACTGGGCGGCCTGCAGCGTTCGTTGAAGGCGATCGGCGACGCGGAGCTGCGCAGGGGAGGAGGCTCTGCCTGGGGCGGGCCGCTGAGGTACGCCGCCGGCATCGCCCTGCTTCTCGGCGTGGCCCTCTGGTGGATGATGCGGCCGCCGGCCCACGAACGCCTGTTCGCCGCGCACTTCACCCCCGATCCCGGCCTGCCCGTGGCCATGAGCGCGGCCGATGACCATGCCTTCCACGACGCCATGGTGGCCTACAAGCTCGGCGAGCATGACGAGGCCATCGCCAAGTGGTCGGCGCAGCTGAAGGAGGAACCGTCCAACGACACCTTGCGCTTCTACATCGGTTGCGCGGAACTGAACGCCGGCCGTTCCACGAAGGCCGTGACCTGGCTCATGCCCATCGCCGAGCTCCCCGGTTCGGCGTTCGCCGTCAAGGCCCGCTGGTACGCCTTCCTCGCCCTGGTGCGCCAAGGCGACCTCACCGCCGCCCGCGCGCTGCCCTTCCCCGAGGACCATCCGTATGCCGGGCGGGTGAAGGCGGTGCTCAATGACCTGCGATAGCCATGCGCGGGCGGCTGGCAACGATGCTCTGCTGGGGTGCGCTGGCCGTGCAGGCCCAGCCCGATGCGGTCCCGGCACGCCACCAGCGCATCGCCGAGCTCTACGAGGCCCAGCGGTTCCCGGAGCTGATCCGCGAGGTCGAGGTCCAGCTGCGCGAAGTGGCCGGAACGACCTACGCCGACTCGCTGCACCGCTACCTCTACAAGTTCGCCCGCGCCCACCGCAAAGTGACGGACGCCGCCGCCAGCACCGCCGCCGGCGAGCGCATCCTGGCCCTGGTGAAGGCGCGCGGCCACGCGGAGCATGTGCTCGAGGCGCTCTTCGACCTCAGCTGGGTCTATTACGAGGCGGGCGAGCTGAAGCAGTGCGCCCGCGTGGATTCCCTGGCCGTGCAGGTGGCCGATGGCGATCCTTCCATCCCGTTCACCCAGCGCGGACGCGCACGGCAATACCTGGCCTTCGATCACAGCGTGCTCGGTGACCACCGCCGTTCGGGCCAATGGGCCCGCGATGCGATCGCGCAGTACGAAAAGGCCGATTCCGTCCCCGTTGTGCAATGGGCCGAGTCCTACACCGCGGTGGGCGTCGCCGCCTGGCACCTGGGCCGCGTGCGCGAGGCCGAGGCCTATTACATGAAGGCCTTGGACAAGCTGGGCGTCGACGGCGCCGAGGCCGTCCTCAACCGCAAGGCCACCGCCTACGGGAACCTCGCGGTGCTCTGGCAGTCGGCCGGTGACCCGGCCAGGGCTCAACGGTTCTATCAGGAGAACCTGCTGATCTATGACCGCCTGCTGGCTTCCGCCGAAGACCAGTTCACCCGTGATGAGCTCCTGGTGAACCGTTCCCGGACCTACCTGAACCTGGCCACGGTCTATTTCGAACGCGGTGACGCCGGACAGGCGCGCGAGCTGCTCGACATGGCCTGGCGCGACCGCAGCAAGGTGCTGCAGGCGGACGATCCGCAGCTGCTGGCCGTGAAGGAACGGTACGCCGACCTCGAGCTCAATGCCGGCGACCCGCGGAGGGCCCAGGAGCTCCTGGAGGCCTATGTACAGGCCAGTGAGCGCGGTTTCGGTCGTCAGAGCGAAGAGTACATCCGCGCCTCGGCGAAACTGGCCGATGCCTTCGCGCAACAAGGACGGTTCGCGCAGGCCGATTCGCTCTTCGGCATCAGCCTCTCCGCCGGTGCGACGGAGCGGGACCCGGATACGGATGCGATGCTCGCGCTGACGCTCAGGCTGCGCGGAACGGCGCGCATCCGCGCCGGCCGGCCGGCCGACGCCTGGACGGACCTCATCCGCGCACGGAACGTGCTTGCGGGCATCCATGGGGACGGCCATTACAAGGTGGCGCAGATCGACGTGCTATGCGCGGAGGCCGCCTGCGCATCCCAGGATCACACCGCCGCGCTGACCCATGCCCGACGGGCGCTCCAAGCGCTCGAAGGACGGATCGCGACCCTGCGCGGCAGCCCGCTTCCCGGCACGGATCCCGAGCCGCAATTGGTGCCCGATGCCCTCTATTGGAAGGTGGTCGCGGAACGGGCCATCGCGGGGCCCCACGCCACCGCCGGGCAAAGGGAAGGCTGGAACGCCGATGTCGACCTGGCCATCGCCGCCCTCGCGCGCAACAAGGCCGATCTGCGCGATGCCGCCTCCAAGTTGCTCCTGACCGGTGCGCAGGAACGCCTGTTCGGCCTGGCCCTCGACCTCGCCTATGCGGCACAGGGCACGTTGGGCGTGGAGGCGGCCTGCGACCGGTTCCTCCGCGTGTCCGAGGCCGACCGTTCGATCCTGCTGAAGGAACGTCTGAATGCCTTCAAGGGGCTCCGCTTCTCCGGTGTTCCCGACAGCGTCATCGCGCAGGAGCAGGAACTCCTCCAGGCCCTCACCGTCGATCCGGACGACCCCACCAGCGCCACCCGGCTGCATGCCCACGAGCAGGCCTACGCCGCCTTCCTCGAGAGGCTGCGGAAGGAACATCCCGCCTACTTCGCCCTGCGCCACGAGGAGGCCACCACCTCCATCCAGGGCATCCGCGCCCACCTGCTCAAGCCCGGTCGTACGCTGATCTCCTATGCGCAGAGCGGCGCGGCGCTCTATGCCCTGGTCGTGGGGCCCTCCGAGGCCACGCTCATCGAACTGAAGGCGGAAGGACTTGCCCGGCGTGTGGCCGAGTTGAACGAAGCCATCGTCCGGCGCGACGACGGTGCCTACCGGTCGGCCGCGTTCACGCTCCATCAACAGGTCATGGAGCCCTTGCTGCCCCACCTGCGCGGCACGGAGCTGCTCATCATCCCCGACGGCCCGCTGCGCCTGGTGAACTTCGAGGTGCTGCGCACCGGGTCCCCGGCCGTCGACGGGGAGGCGAGCTCCCTGCTTCTCCACCGGTACACGATCGCCTACCTCCTCAGCGCCACCACGGCGGTCCAGTTCGCCGAGCTTGCGCGGGAACGGTCGCACCGCACGCTTGCGCTGGCACCGGGTTTCACCGATGAGGTGAAGCGGAGCTACCTGGCCCGTGCGCGCGACAGTGTGCGCCTCGACCGCGACTACCTGCGTTATGTGAGGCAGCCCTTCGCCCTGCGCACGGCGGAGGACCTGGGCCGCACCCTCAATGCCAGCCTGCTCATCGGCGCGCGCGCCACCGAACGCGGGCTCCGGTCGGCGTTGGCGGATCATGGCATCCTGCACCTGGGCACGCACGCTGAGATGAACGCGACGAACCCGATGTACTCCCGCCTGGTGCTCAACAAGGACGGGGACGGCACGGAGCCCGACAGCGATGGCTACTTGCACGCCTACGAGATCTACGAGCTGGACCTGCGCGCCCAGCTCGCCGTGCTCGCCGCATGCGAGTCGGGCGCCGGCACCGATGACGGCGAAGGCATCCGCTCGCTGGGGTACGGCTTCGCGTATGCCGGCTGCCCCAGCCTCGTGATGGCGCTCTGGAGCATCGATGAGAAGGTCTCCTCGGAGATCATCGAGCGCTTCTATGCGCACCT
>JAEUSW010000228.1 GCA_016788285.1 Flavobacteriales bacterium | reverse complement strand
GAGTGGTGGCCCCACCGGAGGAACCCGCACCTACACGCTGAACGGCACGGCCTTCAACATGCCGCTCGCCCAACTCGAGCTGCCGGCGCACTGGCAGGTGCGGGGCATGGAGACCGGGAACTGGAGCGTGACCGCTCCGGTGAAGGTGCAACAGGGGTCGCCGATGAACTTCAGCTACGCCGGTGGGCAACTGGGCCGTTTCAACCAGGCCAACAACGTGCCGATGCGCGCCCCGATCGCGCCCGATCAGGTGGTGATGCAGGACCTGGTCCCGTACTTCCGCCAGCAGGGATACGAGCTCATCGGCCACCGGCCCATACCGGAGGTCGCCCGGGTGAGCCAGATCGGCATGGACAACCTGTATGCCGTGGGGCAGGTGCAGCGCATCTGCCGGGCCGACCTGAGCGAGTGGCGCCGCGGCGATGACCGCCTTGCCGTGGTGATGAACTGGTTCAGCATCGCCGGCAGCGACCTGGTGAACTGGGGCTACAGCACCACGGCGCTGCAAGCCCCGTCCGGCCGGTACGAAGCGGAGCGCGACGGCCTGCTGAACGGCCTCGCCAGCGTGCGCTACAACCCGGCCTACTTCGCGGCCTACGCGCAGAGCGAACAGCAGAAGGAGCAGCAGAGCTGGTCCGCCCACAACGCGCGCATGCGCAGCAGGCAGGCCGCCTTCGATGCGCAGCAGGCCGCGCACCGCGACCGCGTGAACTCCGTGAACGACGCCATCATGGGCACCTGGAACAACACCAGCGCCACCATGGACCGCATGCACGAGGCCACCATCGACGGCATCCGGGGAGAGCAGAACGCGTGGAACCCCCACACCGGTGCGATGGGCAAGGTGGAGTCCGGCTACCAGAACTACTGGGTGAACAGCGACGGGCAGTACTTCGGGACCAACGACGTCAACCACGACCCCAACGCGAACGGGCAGTGGGTGGGCCAGTGGCAGCAGATGTCCACCGAGCCCTGAGCGGGGTGCGGAGCGCCGGCGGGACCGCTGCGGACGTTCGGGGAATGGCCGCAGGCTCCCGACCTTCGTCGCATGGCCGACGCACGATCGCCCGTCATCCTGAGGTCGACCCTCGGCTTCCTGGCGGACCTGGACGCGCACAACGAGAAGGCCTGGTTCGAGGCGAACAAGGCGCGCCACCAGGCCGCGCACGCGAACATGGTGGCCTTCGCCGACGCGCTGCTGGACCGCATGCGGGCCCACGACATGCTGAGCACCCCGAGCGGGGCGAAGAGCCTGATGCGCATCCACACGGACCAGCGCTTCCACAAGGGCCGCCCGCCGTACGCCCCGCGCTTCGGTGGACGGTTGGTGCGCGTGAAACCGGCGTTGCGCGGCGGCTACTTCTTCCGCATCCAGCCCGGTGAGCGCTCGCACGTCACGTGCGGCTTCATGGGCCCGGAGCCGGACGACCTGCGACGGATCCGGCAGGACATCGGCTACGACCACGACACCTGGCGGAGGATCCTCCGCGGCAAGGCGCTGCGCGCGCACTTCGGCGACCTCTTCGGGGAGGAGCTGGCCACCGTACCCCGGGGTTTCCCGAAGGACCACCCGGCGGCCGACCTCCTCCGCAAGAAGCAGTTCCTGCTACGCCGGGCCTTCAGCGATGCCGAGGTCCTCGCTCCGGGCTTCCTGGACGAGGTGGTGAAGACCTTCCGGGCGGTGCGGCCCTGGTTCGACCACATGACCGAGGTGCTCACCACCGACGCGAACGGCGCCTGAACCCGAACGACCCGCCCATGGACCCCCGCGCCGAAGCCTTGATCCGCGAGCTCGACCTGCGCCCACACCCGGAGGGCGGGCACTACCGCGAGCTCCATCGGTCCACCTTGCCGGTGGACCCGATGGATGGCCGGGGGACGCGCGCCGCGCTCACCACCATCTACTTTCTGCTGCCGGCGGCGGAGGTCAGCCGCTGGCACCGGGTGTCCAGCGACGAGGTGTGGCACCATCTGGAAGGGGCACCGCTGGACCTGCTGGTGAGCCATCCGGACCTTCATCGCGTGGTGGTGCACCGGCTCGGCCCCCTGCGCGACGGACTTCAACCGGAAGCGGTGGTGCCGCCGATGCACTGGCAGGCGGCCCGCAGCACCGGGGCCTTCACGCTGGTGGCCTGCGTGGTGGGGCCGGGCTTCGACTTCGCCGACTTCACCATGCTGCGCGATCGGCCCGCGGAACGCGACCGGCTCCTGCAGCTCCAGCCGGGCTTCGCCGAGCTGGCGTGAGCCCGTCGTTCAGGCTTTGCGCACGTAGATGCTCTTCAGGCCCATCGCACCGAAACCGTCGATGCGGCAGTCGATGTCGTGCCCGGCGTTGCCGCCACCGTCCACCAACCGGATGCCCTTCACCTTGGTGCCCGCTTTCACGGGCTTGGGCATGCCCTTCACCGGCAGGTCCTTGATCACCACCACGTCATCGCCGTCCTGAAGCACGGTGCCGTTCGCGTCCTTGATCACCGGCCCGGCGTTGGCGGCGGCCACCTCCTCGGGGTTCCACTCGTGGCCGCAGGCGCCGCACATCCAGGAGGTGCCGGTGGGGTACGTGATGGCGGAGCGGCACTCGGGACAGGGGTGGTTCTCGGTCATGGGGATGCGAAAGTACCCGTCCGGCCCGGCCGCCGCCGGACGACCGCGCCCGCCCAGCGGCGCCGTGCGCTCATCGCCTGGCCAGGAGGTCGCGCAGCAGGTAGCCCAGCACCGCCACCAGGAACACGATGTTCACGATCCGGGCGAACGGTGGCGCGCCTTCGGGCCACAGCTGGCCCAGCAGCACGACCGCGTTGAGGCACACCAGGATGACGAGGAGGGTCCGTCGCATGCCACGAGGATACGGAACGTCGATCACCACGGCATGGTGGCGCGGCCGTGCCGGTCCTGGCCGCGCAATGCCCGCCACCGCAACGCCGTTGAACGGCACATGATCCACCTGCACCGCCTGATCCTGCTTCTCTTCGCCCTCGCCCTGATGGGCGGCTTCTGGCTGTGGTGGACCCTGGACCACGTCGGACACGGCCATCCGCCGGAAGGTGGCTTCCTGCAGTGGTGGCATGAGCTGGACGGTCAGCCGGAGTTCCTCCTTCTGTTCGCACAGCTGGCCTACCCGGTGTATGGGTGGCTGACGAAGGGCCTGGGCTGGTCGCCGTTCTGGCGGACCTGGCGGATGATCCACTTGGTGCTGGTGCTCCTGCTCCTCCTCGCCACCGGCATCGGCTTCCTCGCCACGCCGGACCTCGGCGGGCATTGGGGCTGAGCGAATGTGGGATGGCCCGTTGGCCGTTCGACCGACCTTCACCCCATGGACCGAGACCAGCTCATCGCGCAACTGGAACGCCACGCGGTGGTGTTCCGGGCCCTGCTCCTCGACCTATCCCCTGCCGAGTTCCGTTGGAAGCCCGCTCCGGAGCGATGGTGCGCGCTGGAAGTGGCGTGTCATCTGCTCGACGAGGAGCGCGAGGACTTCCGTGCCCGGCTGCGGAGCACGCTGAAGGACCCCGGGCGGACCTGGCCGACGATCGATCCTGCGGCGTGGGTCAGCGAGCGCCGCTACCTGGAGCAGGACCTTCCCGCCGTTCTGGACGGCTTCCTCGCCGAGCGTGCCGCCTCGATCACCTGGCTTCGGGCCCAGGCCCAGGCGCCCTGGGACAACGCCTACACACATCCGAAGGTGGGCCCGGTGAGCTGCGCGCTGCTCCTCACGAACTGGGTGGCGCACGACCTGCACCACATCCGGCAGCTGATCCACCTGCGCTACGATCGGCTGAAGGCGAACGCGACCGTGCCCTTGGATTACGCGGGAACGTGGTAGTTTCGGGTCACCGAACGCCCGACCCATGTCACCCCTCCTGCGGAACATCCTGGCCGTCGTGGCCGGGTTCGGCACCTGCCTGCTGCTCAACGGGCTCCTGCTGGGCCCGTTCATGCGCCTGATCCCGCCACCGGCCGGGTTCGACCCGAACACGCCGTCCACCTACACCCTGCTGGAGGCGCGGCATTTCATCGCCCCCTTCCTCGCCCATGCCGTGCCTTCGCTGATCGGGGGGTGGCTGGCGGCGCGGCTGGCCGCCGCACGCCCCATGACCTTCGCGCTGGTGGTGGGCGGACTGCACCTCCTGGGCGGCATCGCGGCCGCCTTCATGATCCCCGCACCCACCTGGTTCATCGCGCTGGACCTGGTGGTCGCCTACCTGCCGATGGCGTGGCTGGGCGGGCGGCTGTCCGGGGCGCGCCGCTGACCCGGTCCTGGAGGGATCGTCGGAGCGGACCTCCTGTGTCGCATCTTCGCGGCATAACGGCCACACGGCCGATCTCCCTCAGCGATGAAACGATCGATCCACCTCGACGAGAAGCTGGAAGGTTCCAGCCCCTTCACGGCCGCCGTGGAGGCCAACGGCTTTGTCTTCATCAGCGGCCAGATCGCCTCGGTGAAAGGCACCCGCACCGTCATCACCGACAACATCACCAAGGAGGCCGAACAGGTGATGGCCAACATCGGCGAGATCCTGGCCAGCGCCGGACTCACCTACGACGACCTGGTGAAGTGCACCATCTACCTCACGAACCTGCAGTACTACACGGCGGTGAGCGCGGTGTACCAGGCCTGCTTCAAGGGCGAACTGCCAGCGCGTGAGACCGTCGGTGTGAAGGAGCTGCCCCGCGGCGCCAACGTGGAGATCAGCGGCATCGCCGTGAAGCGCTGACGGGCGTCGTCCGTACGGCACCCGCGCCAGCCGGCCGTGGGCCGTGCATCCTCTCTCGCATGGACCCCGGTGAACAGGCCGCCCGGTTCTTCGACCGGTACGCTGCGCGGTATGCCTCCAAGTACGCGGACGTCGGCCGGTACATCCCCTCGCTGGGGGCGTTCCTGGACCTTCTCCCCGAGGGATCGGACGTGCTGGAACTGGCCTGCGGTCCGGGCAACGTGAGCACGGTGCTGCTGACGCGCCGGCCCGACCTCCGGCTGCTGGGCACCGACCTGGCCCCGGCCATGCTGGCCATCGCCCGCGAACAGCTCCCCGGGGCCACCTTCGAGCGGATGGACCAACGGGCGATGCGGACCCTGGGGCGCCGCTTCCACGGCATCGTGTGCGCCTTCGGCCTGCCCTACCTGAACGCCACAGAGGTCACGGCCCTGATCGCCGACGCCGCCGCGGTGCTCCGTTCCGGAGGCGCCCTTTACCTGAGCACCATGGAGGAAGTGCCCGCCCGCAGCGCGTGGGAAGGACCGACGGAGCAGGAGCGCATCCTCATGCACTACCACGCCGGGGCCGACGTGGTGAGGGACCTCATGAACGCCGGGCTGCAGGTGCGCCACACGCACCGCAGCAGCTATGCGGACGCCCACGGGAAGCCCGTCACCGACCTGATGCTGGTGGCGCAGCGGTGATGAACGGATCGATCGGGCCAAACACTCCACGTCCGCCCGGTGTTCCTCCGGCATGTTCAACCTGAGGGCCGCATGCCTGGCCATCTTGACCGTTCCCGGAGCCATCGATGCACAGCCCCTTGTGCACCAGTGGGCGCGTCGCGTGGGCAGCAACAACGACGCGGAGAAGCTATGGCGCATCGCCGTCGACGAGTTCGGCAACGTGTTCGCGGCCGGTACGCTGCGCGGCACCTTCAGTGATCAGGGCATCACGGCCACCAGTGTCGGAGGGTCCGACATCCTCCTGGTGAAGTACGCGCCGAACGGCGACCTGCTGTGGGCCCGCACCGCCGGAGGCCCCACCAATGACGCCGCCTTCGGAGTGGACACGGACAAGGACGGCAACGTGTACGTCACCGGGGCGTACAGCGGGCTGGCGGTCTTCGGGGACAC
>JAEUSW010000193.1 GCA_016788285.1 Flavobacteriales bacterium | reverse complement strand
CATCGGCCTCGACTTCGGCACCGGCAGCGCCGTGCCCAAGTACCAGGACGTGAGCTTCAAACTGGACCTGCCGACGGCCAAGGCCGGTCGCTTCACCCTGTTCGGTCTCGGGGGCATCAGCGGCGTGGACCTGCTGGGGCGCGAGACCGACCTGAGCGAGGCCAACGAGAACGAGCTTTACGGCACCGCGGAGCGCGACATCTACAACCGGTCGCGCACCGGGGTGGTCGGGGCCTCGCACACGTACTTCTTCGACCCCAACACGAGCTACCGCCTGGTGGTGGCCGCCACCCATCAACTGGAGGAGAACACCGCGGACTCGCTCACCTGGGGCGATGCCACGAACGGGTATCCCCTGTTGGACACCGATCCGGTGTACGAGCAACGCGGCGAGCAGAACAGCGTGCAGGTGCACCTCGTGCTGCGCCGGCGCTTCGGGGCGCGCGACAACGTGCACGTCGGCGTGCTGGCCAACCGCTCGTCCGCCGCGTTCGGCGAACGCTACTTCGCGCAGACCCCGCTTGGCGGGCGCTGGTTGCAGTACAAGGACGGCGACGCGTCGAGCACGCTGTATCAGGCGTACGCCACGTGGAAGCACAGCTTCACGGACCGGCTTTCCACCACCGTCGGGCTCCACGGCCAGCTGTTCGACCTCAACGGCAGCACGGCGGTGGAACCGCGCTTCGGCCTGAACTACCGCGCCGGCGAGCGCGGCACCTTCGGCCTGGGCTACGGTCTGCACGGCCAGACCCAGTCATTGCCGGTGTACTACACCACCGAGCGCGATGGCACCGACGGCGGCAACAAGGGCCTGGACCTGACGCGCAGCCACCATGCCGTGGCCAGCTACGAGCATCGCTTCGGGCCCTTCATCCGCCTGCGGAGCGAGGCCTACTACCAGTACATCTTCGGCGCCCCGGTGGAGTCCGTGCCCAGCACCTTCAGCATGCTGAACGCCGGGGCGGACTTCGGCACCCCGGACGCCACGCAGCTGGTGAACAAGGGCCTGGGCCGCAACTACGGCGTGGAGCTCACCGCCGAACGGGTGTACGACAAGGGCTTCTATGCGCTGGTGACGGCCTCCCTGTTCCGCAGCGAATACACCGGCAGCGACGGGGTGTGGCGTTCGTCGGCCTTCGACGGCAACTACGTGTTCAACGCGCTGGCCGGCAAGGAATGGAAGCTGGGCAAGGGCAACAGCCATCTGGTGGTCGACCTCAAGGCCACCTACGCCGGGGGGCGGCGCTACACGCCGATCGACCTGGACGCCTCCATCGCCGCGGGCGAGCAGGTGCTGATCGAGGAGCGCACCAACAGCGAGCGCTACATGGACTACTTCCGGACGGACCTGAAGCTGATGTACCGCCGCTCGGGCCGAAAGGCCACGCACGAGGCCGGCATCGACCTGCAGAACGTCACCGGCCGGCGCAACATCTACACGCAGTACTACGATGACCGCACGGGGCGGATCGCCACGGAGTACCAGCTGGGCTTCTTCCCGATCCCGATGTACCGGGTGCTGTTCTGATCCGCCAGGCCGCAACGCGAAAGGGCGCCCGAAGGCGCCCTTTCCGCGTGTCAGCGGTCCGGTTCACCGGGCGCTCGTGGCCTCGGCGCGCAGCTCCGTCACCGAGAGGTCCTGTTCCACCGGGCGGATCACGGGCACGGTGATGCCGTCGTTCCGCGTGAAGGCGATGTGGCCCACCGGACCGGCATAGCAGAGGTGCAGGTCGTCCGGCTGACGCTCCAGCTCCAGGTCGAAGGCCACGCGCACCGTGCGGGCGAACAGGCCACTGGCCTCGGGCACCCCGTGGGTGTCGATGGTCACTTCCTTGGTGATGTGGCCGGGGCTTTCGAGGGTGAGCGTCACGCGCTCGTTCACCGGGATGTGGAAGCTGTACGCGCCGTTGCGGCCCAGCACCACGTCCATGGTCTCGTGGCCGTCGCTCACGGTCATGCGCACCGGGTGCAGGTCCTTGTCGGGCATGCGCACATCGCCGGTGAAGGTGACGAAGGTCTGCGCGCCGGCGGCGATGCTCAGGGTGATGCAGGCGGCGATGAGGGTGGCCTGGATCAGGGTGCGGCGGATGTGGGGCTGGAGGGTCATGGCGTGGTCGTTT